>NZ_JBEYUS010000041.1:0-55453 GCF_040643635.1 Saccharopolyspora sp. NPDC047091 | reverse complement strand
CTCCAAGTGCTCGATCGGGCGGTGCTCCTCGAGGTCGGACTCGTCGGTGATCTCGCCGACGATCTCCTCGATGAGCGGCATCGCACACTCGGACGGCACCGGTAGACCGGTGGCGCCGAGGTCTACGCTGGTACTTAACCGAGTTTGCACGTCCAGGAGGTCTGGTGTCCGGGTCCGATGACACACGTGGCGGCGGCGACCGCCGCGGAGCCGATTCCGGCCGAAGCGGCCAGGCCGGCAAGAACGGATCGGCCGGGCGCGGGTTCGGCGGCCGGAACGATCGGGGCCGGGACAGTGGCCCCCGCGGTGGTTCCGGTGGCGACCGCGGCAAGCCGGCCCGTGGCGGCGACCGGTTCTCGAACAACCGCGACCGCAGCGGTGACCGTCGCGGCCCGCGCATCGAAGATCGCCGCGCGGACGGTGGACACCGCCAGCGCGCCTTCGGTCAGGGACGCGATGAGCAGACCTGGGGTCGGCCGGGGGACAAGGACGACTCCAAGTTCCGCAAGGACGGGCGTGGTCGCCCCGCGGACAAGGGCGGATTCCGCCGGGACTCCAAGTTCGACGACCGCAAGGGCGGACGTCCGGGTGAGCAGCGCCGGGGCGGGTTCCGCGACGATCGACGTGGGGACGATCGGCGCAACGACGCTGGCCGTGGCGGGTTCCGCGATGACCGGCGCGGAGACGACCGGCGCAACGACGGTGGCCGTGGCGGCCAAGGTGGTCCTCGGCGCTTCGACCGGCAGGACGACCGCGGGCGCAGCTTCAACCGGGACGACCGGCCCAATCGCCCGTACCGGGACGACCGGCGGCGGGACGACGACAAGCGCGGTGGCGATGACCGGAACCGTGGTGACTTCCGCGGCGGCGACCGGCGCGACAAGCCGCGGTTCGACGACCGCCGGGGCTCCCACTCCAACCGTGATGACCGACGCCCGGACAACCGGCGTCCCGAGCGGCGGGACGACGACCGGCGCGGTGGTGACCGCCAGGACGGCAACCGCTCCCAGGGTGGCAACCGCTCCCAGGGTGGCAACCGCTCCCAGGGTGGCAACCGCTTCCAGGGTGGTGGGCACCGCTCCGACGACCGTCCGCGGAACGACCGCCCGTGGCAGGACCGGAAGAACGACGGCCGGGATCGCGGCGACCGTCCCTGGGCGGACAAGCGCGACGATCGCGGGGGCGACCGGCGGCAGCGGGACGATCGCCGCGACGACCGTGGGGGCAAGCCCTCGTACGGCCGTCCGAAGGACGACCGCAGGGGCGGCGACCGGCCGCAGGGCAAGCGGGAGCGTTACGACAACGACCGGCCGCAGGGCAAGCGGGACCGCTATGACAACGACCGGCCGCGGCGCGATGACCGTCAGCGGCCGCACTCGGACAACCGCGGCGACAACCGCGGCCCGCGCCGCAATGACCGGGACGCGGGGCCGCGTTCCGGTGCCGCGGCCGAGGAGAACGTCGACGCGAAGCCCGTAGAGATCGCCCCGGAACTGCCGGACGACGTCGACGCCTCCGAACTGCACGGCGAGATCCGCCGGGACATGCGTTCCCTGCCGAAGGGCCTCGCGGACAAGGTCGCTCTGCACTTGGTCGCGGCCGGGAAGCTGATGGACACCGATCCGGAGCAGGCCTTGGTGCACGCGCGCTACGCGCGGCACCGCGCCTCCCGCATCGGTGCCGCGCGCGAGGCGAACGGGCTGTGCGCCTACCAGATGGGCGAGTGGACCGAGGCCCTGTCCGAGCTTCGCGCCGCGCGCCGCATGGGCGGCGGGCCCGGGCACATCGCGATCATGGCGGACTGCGAGCGGGCGCTGGGCCGCGCGGAGCGGGCGCTGGAGCTGAGCCGGAGCGCCGAAGCCGCGGAGCTGACCGGTGGGGAAGCCGTGGAACTCCGCATCGTCGCCGCCGGTGCTCGCCGGGACCTCGGTGAGGTCGAAGCGTCCGTGGTGAGTCTGCAGATCCCCGAGCTGGACCCGAAGGTTCAGGAACCGTGGAGCGCGCGGCTGTTCTACGCCTACGCGGACAACCTGCTCGCCGCCGACCGGGTGCAGGAGGCGTTCACGTGGTTCGTGCACGCTGCCCACGCCGACGACGACGGTGAAACCGACGCCCCGGAGCGCCTCGACGAACTGGTGGCGCTGCTCGGCGGTGACGCCGAAGCCGAAGAGCTCGTGGCCGAAGCCACCGCCGCCGGACCCGCCGTGCTCGATGAGGCGGACGACGTCGAAGTCACGCTGGAGGCGGAGGTGGACGCGGCAGACGTGGCGGCGGAAGCATCCGTGGACGCGGGCGACTCCGCCGCGGAACCGGACCCGGCCGACGAGGTCTCCGCGACTGACGAGGTCAGCAGCACCGAATCGGGCGTCACCGGATCCGACGAGGCTTCGGCTGCCGAAGCCGAACCGAAGCCGGAAGCGAACGAGCAGGCGGCCGCCCGAGCGGTGAAGGCGAGCGACCCGCGAGGGGACGAATCGCAGTGACCGAGACGCTGCTCGACCACCACGACGCGGTGCTGCTCGACCTCGACGGCACCGTGTACCGCGGCGGCCGGCTCGCCCCCGGGGCGGATGAGGCCATCGCCGAAGTGCGCCGCAACGGCGTGCAGGCGCGGTACGTGACGAACAACGCGTCCAAACCGGCGCAGGCCGTCGCCGACCACCTCAACGCGCTCGGCCTGCAGGCCACCGCGGACGAGGTCAGCACCAGCGCTCAAGCCGGGGCCGCACTGCTCGCCGAGCAGTTGCCCGCAGGTGCGAAAGTGCTGGTCGTCGGGTCGGAGGCCCTCGCGGCGGAGGTCGAGCAGCTCGGACTCACCCCGGTCCGGGAGAACGCGGACGAACCGGTCGCCGTGGTGCAGGGGCACTCGCCGGACACCGGGTGGTGGAACCTGGCGGAAGCGTGCCTGTCCATCCGGGCCGGAGCGACGTGGGTCGCCTGCAACGCGGACGCGACCTTGCCCACCGAACGCGGTGAACTGCCCGGCAACGGCTCGATGGTCGCGGCGCTGCGCGCGGCGACCGGGCAGGAGCCGCAGGTCGCGGGCAAACCGGAGCGTCCGCTGCTGGATCGTGCGGTGTCCTCGGCGCGGGCGAGCCGTCCGTTGATGGTCGGCGACCGGCTGGACACCGACATCAGCGGTGCCGTGCGGTCCGGGATGTCCTCGCTGATGGTGCTGACCGGGGTGAGCACTCCGGCGGACGCGCTGTTCGCACCGG
Organism: Saccharopolyspora sp. NPDC047091; assembly: GCF_040643635.1. Lineage (NCBI taxonomy): Bacteria > Bacillati > Actinomycetota > Actinomycetes > Pseudonocardiales > Pseudonocardiaceae > Saccharopolyspora > Saccharopolyspora sp. NPDC047091. The sequence continues at coordinate 52,235 of NZ_JBEYUS010000041.1, read as the reverse complement.
TCGAACTCCGGCCCGAGCACATCGCGGACGACCTCCGCGGCCTGCACCTGCCGCATGCGGTGACCGCGGTCGGCGACCAGCCCGGCTGGAAGGTCCGCGTCGAAGATGGCGTCCTCGAACTGTCGGCCGCGTCGGACCAGGCGGCATCGGACCAGGCGGAGTCGGCCCGGGTGCGCGAGCGCGCGCTCGGTGCGCTGCGGGCGTTGTGCGCCGCGTGGTGGCCGGTCGGTACCGGCCAGGTCGCGGTCCGCCCGGCGGATTCCGCGTCCGCCGATGCGTTGCGCGAACTGGGCATCGCCTGAAGCGACCGGCTCCGCACGTCCGAGGTTCAGGTCGGATAGCGTTGATGTAGTCGCCGCGAGACGTCCGGCGATGTGGGCGACAGAAGCGGGAGACGATGACCTCTCCAGGGCAGGACGGCTCGTTCGCACCGAACCCGTCGATGCTGGCGAAGCCCTCGGACGACGGCTCGGCGGCCGAGCACGCCATCGGTGAAGCCCTCGCGCGTCTCGACGAGGTGCGCGAGCTGCCGGTGGCCGAGCACGTCCAGCGGTTCGAGGCGGTGCACACGGCGTTGTCCGAAGCGTTGAGCAGAGCCGAGAACATGCTGTCCGGCTCGACCGGCGGCGGGTGATCGGTGTGCCGCGCAAAGCGCGTTTGGACGCCGAACTCGTGCGCCGCGGCCTCGCCAGGTCGCGGGAACAAGCCGCAGAACTGATCGCCGCCGGCCGGGTGACCGTGCGGGGCATGGTCGCCGGAAAACCAGCGACCGCGGTCGAGATCGATGCCCCGATCGTGGTGGCCGAAGACGTGGACGACCCGAAGTGGGCCTCCCGCGGAGCGCACAAGCTGCTGGGCGCCCTGGAGACCTTCGGGCCGGACGGGCTGACCGTCGACGGTCGCCGGTGCCTCGATGCCGGCGCGTCGACCGGTGGCTTCACCGACGTGCTGTTGCGGCAGGGTGCTCGCGAAGTGGTCGCCGTTGACGTCGGGTACGGCCAGCTGGTGTGGGCGTTGCAGACCGACGAGCGCGTGCGGGTGCACGACCGCACCAACGTGCGCGCCCTGGAACCCACCGACATCGGCGGGCCGGTCGACCTCGTGGTCGCCGACCTGTCGTTCATCTCGCTGAAGCTCGTGCTGCCCGCGCTGCTGGCGTGTTCCGGGCCGGAAGCCGACCTCGTCCCGATGATCAAACCGCAGTTCGAGGTCGGCAAGGAACGACTGGGTTCCGGTGGCGTGGTGCGCGACCCGGAGCTGCGCGCCGAAGCGGTCCTGGACGTGGTCCGCTTCGCCGCCGAATCCGGACTCGGGTTGCGCGGTGTCACCGCCAGCCCGCTGCCGGGCCCGTCCGGGAACGTCGAGTTCTTCGCCTGGCTGCGAGCCGGGGCGAGCACCGACCCGGCGGAAGCGGCGGAGCTCGTCGCGGAAGCGGTGCGCACCGGGCCGCAGACGACGGACAAGGGCAGCGGGAGCCAGAAGGCGACCGCAGGCACGACCGGACACCGACGAGGGGGCCGCAGTTGACCCGAGAGGTGCTGCTGGTGGTCCACACCGGTAAACAGCACAACCTGCGCACCGCGGAGAAGGTCGCCGGCCAGCTGGTGGGAGCCGGCGTGCGAGTCCGGGTGCTGGAGGACGAGGCACGCGACCTCAGCCCCGGTTGCTACACGCAGGCCGTCCCGTCCGGGCCGCACTCCGCCGCGGGCACCGAGCTGGTGTTCGTGCTCGGCGGCGATGGCACGCTGCTGCGCGCCGCCGAACTGGCCCGGCTGCCGGGGGTCCCCGTGTTCGGGGTCAACCTGGGACGGGTCGGATTCCTCGCCGGTGCCGACTCGGACGCGTTGGACCAAGCGGTGCTGGCCGTGGTCGAAGGCCGCTACCACGTCGAGGAGCGGATGACCGTCGACATCACCGCGATGCTCGACGGGCGGGTGCTCGCGACCACGTGGGCGCTGAACGAGGCCAGCGTGGAGAAGAGCAGCCGGGAACGCATCCTCGACGTGGTCGTCGAGGTCGACGGGCATCCGGTGTCCGCCTTCGGTTGCGACGGGGTGCTGTGCTCCACCCCGACGGGATCGACGGCCTACGCGTTCTCCGCGGGCGGCCCCGTGGTCTGGCCCGAGGTGGAGGCGCTGCTGGTGGTGCCGAGCAACGCGCACGCGCTGTTCGCCCGCCCGCTGGTGGTGTCGCGGAACTCCACGGTCGCGCTGGAGATCGATCACGGCGGGCACGACGCGGTGCTCTGCTGCGACGGGCAGCGGCATTTCGACCTGCCCGCGGGCGCCCGGGTCGAGGTCGTGGCCGGGGCGAACCCGCTGCGCCTGGTGCGGTTGTACGACGCCTCCTTCACCGACCGCCTGGTGCAGAAGTTCGAGCTCCCGGTCCAGGGCTGGCGCGGCCCGGCCGCCGACTGACCGGCCGGGAACCGGGCCGAGGCGCGGTCGCGCGTCCAAGGTGTGCGCGAATCGGCGGGATTGATCGGACTGGCGGGGGCCGAGCGGTCGGGGCCGCCCGCTAGGGTGCTGGATGTGTTGGCTGAGATGCGCATCCAGGGACTGGGAGTCATCGACGATGCCACGCTCGAGCTGCACCCAGGCCTGACCGTGGTGACCGGTGAGACCGGAGCTGGCAAGACGATGGTGGTCACGGGGCTGCACCTGCTCAGCGGTGGTCGCGCCGATGCTTCGCGAGTCCGATCGAACACTCCGCGGGCTCTGGTGGAGGGGCGGTTCGAGGTCGTCCCCGAATCGGGGGCGGCGCGGGTCGCGGGCGAAGCCGGTGCCGAACCGGACGACGACGGCAGCCTGATCGCGCTGCGCAGCGTGAACAGCGATGGCCGTTCGCGCGCGCACCTGGGCGGCCGGGCGGTGCCGAACGCGGTGCTCTCCGAACTGTCGGAGCAGCTGCTCGCGGTGCACGGGCAGAACGACCAGCTGCGGCTGCTGCGCTCCGGCGAGCAGCGCGCGGTGCTGGACCGCTTCGCGGGTGAGCCGGTGGCCACCGTTCTCGAGCAGTACCAGCGGGTTCGCACCGAATGGGCCGCCGTGGTGCGGGAGCTGGCGGAGCGCACCGACCGGGCCCGGGAGTGGGCCCGCGAGGCGGAGCTGCTCAAGCACGGCCTGGACGAGATCGAGGCCGTGGCGCCGGAGCAGGGCGAGGACACGGCCCTCGTCGACGAGGCGCGACGGCTGTCCGACGTGGACCAGCTGCGCGAGATCGCGGCCGGTGCCCAGCACGCGGTGAGCGGTGCGGCCGACGGCGACCCGGAATCCCCCGGCGCGATGGGGCTGCTCGGCGATGCCAGGCGCCGGCTCGGCGCCGCCGAGGACCCGGTGCTGCTCGAGCTGGATTCGCGGGTCGCGGAGGCGACCGCGGTGCTCTCCGACGTGGGCGCCGAACTGGGCGGATACCTGGATCGGCTGGACGCCGACCCCGGACGGCTGGAGCAGGTGCTCGCCAGGCAGGCCGAGCTGAAGAACCTCACCAAGAAGTACGCCGCGGACATCGACGGCGTGCTGGCGTGGGCCGCGGACGCGCGGGAGCGCCTGGCCGGGATGGACACCTCCGAGGAGGCGCTGTCCGCGCTGGCGCAGCAGCGGGACGAGCTCGCCGCCGAACTGGCGGAGCACGCCCAGGCACTCACCAAGGAACGGCAGGAGGCCGCCGTCGGGCTCGCCGCCGCGGTCTCCGAGGAACTCGCCGGACTGGCGATGGCCCAGGCCAAGCTGGAAGTCGTGGTCGAGCCCAAGCAGACCGACGAGGCGGACGCTGCGGCGCTGGTGGTGGGGGACCGGACGCTGTCCGCCGGCCCCGACGGCACCGACGAGGTGGAACTGCGGCTCATCGCGCACTCGGGTGCCCCGTCGCTGCCGATCCACAAGGGCGCGTCGGGCGGTGAGCTCTCGCGGGTGATGCTGGGCCTGGAAGTGGTGCTCGCCGACGCCGACACGGTGCCGACGCTGGTGTTCGACGAGGTCGACGCCGGTGTGGGCGGTCGGGCCGCCGTGGAGATCGGCCGCCGGCTCGCGCGGCTCGCCCGGACCCACCAGGTGATCGTGGTGACCCACCTGGCGCAGGTCGCCGCGTACGCGGACCGGCACCTCGTGGTGGACAAGGGCGCGAACGACACCGGGCTCACCCGGAGCGACGTGCGCACCGTCGCGGACGGCAAGCGGGTGGCGGAACTGGCCCGCATGCTCGCCGGGCTGGACTCCACCGCCACCGGTCGGGCGCACGCCGAGGAGCTGCTGGCGACCGCCGCGTCCGACAAGTCGAAGGCGGAACCGGCGAAGGGCGGGCGCGGTGGGAAGAACGCGGCTGCGGGGTCCCGCTGACCCGAATGATCCATTTGGATCAATCAAGTAGGTCCGATCGGGCGCAGGCGTACGGCGTGGCGACCTCGCGGGCGTTGATCCGTTTGCAACCATCGATGCATGAAGCTCAGTGGTCTGCTCACACGTCAGGAGGAGGAGCTGCCGGGAGTGACCGGTACGGCGCGCGTCCCGCGCCGCACCGGCGAGCTGCCGCCGCGGCTCGGCCCCGGTGACATCGTCCTGCTGGACCAGGTCGACCTCGATCGCCGGACGGCGGACGCCCTGGTGGCTGCGGGGGTCATCGCGGTGGTCAACGCCGCACCGTCGATCTCGGGGCGGTTCCCCAACCTGGGGCCGGAGGTGCTGTCCGCGGCCGGCGTCACCCTGATCGACCGCGTCGGCCGGGACGCGCTGCGCGCGGTCAAGGACGGCGCCAAGGTGCGGCTGCACCAGGGCACGATCTACTCGGGTGATCGCGAGATCGCCACCGGTGTGGAGCAGGACGCCGACTCGATCGCGGATCAGCTGATCGAGGCCAAGACGGGCATGACCTCGCAGCTCGAAGCGTTCTCGGCGAACACCATCGAGTTCCTGCGCACCGAGCGGATGCTCATCCTCGACGGCGTCGGGGTGCCGGCCGTGACCGTGCCCATCGAGGATCGCCACGTCCTGGTGCTGGTGCCCGGTTACGGGCACGCCGACGACCTGAAGCGCCTGAAGCGCTACATCAAGCACTACCGGCCGGTGCTGATCGGCGTGGACGCGGGTGCGGACACCCTGCTGCGGGCCGGGTACCACCCCGACGTGATCGTCGGTGACCCGAACGGCATCGAGAAGGACACCTTGAAGCGGGCCACCGAGGTCGTGGTGCCGGCGCACCTGGACGGGCACGCACCGGGGATCGAGCGCATCCAGGACCTCGGCATCGGCGCGCTGACCTTCCCAGCCTCCGGGAACCCGGAAGACCTGGCACTGCTGATCGCGGACGCTCACAACGCCCGCCTCGTGGTGACGGTGGGCTTCCAGGCGACGCTGCACGAGTTCCTGGACCGCGGCCGGTCCGGTTCGAACCCCTCCACGTTCCTGACCCGGCTGCGGCTGGGCAGCAGGCTCGTCGACGGGGCCGCGGTGTCCGCGCTGCAGCGCAACGCCGGGTCGAACTGGGCAGTGGTCCTGCTGCTCGTGGCCGCGCTGCTGGTGCTGGGCGTGGCCTTGGCCGTGTCCGGGTTCGGGTCGTCCTTCCTCGCGGCGCTCGCCGACTTCGGCCGGTCCGCGTTCGGGAGCGTGCAGGAGTGGTTCGCATGATCTCGATGCGCCAACACGTGATCTCGCTGGCGGCGGTCCTGCTGGCCCTGGGGGTGGGGATCGTGCTCGGTTCGACCTCGCTCAGCGAGCGCGTGCTCTCGCACGTCGGTGAAGAGCGCGACTCGCTGAGCAACCAGGTCGACGAGCTCGGCGCGGAGCGCACCGCGCTCCGCGGCGAACTGGACGGGGTCAACCGGTTCAGCGCGGCGACGGCCCCGCTGACCGTGCGCGGGAGCCTGGCCGACCGCGGTGTCGTCCTCTACAGCACCTGGGACGTGTCGGAGCAGGACCGCGCCGGGATGCGCCGGCTGCTCGAGGAATCCGGCGCGCAGGTGACCGGTGAGGTGCAGCTGGACCGGGCGGTCGCCGAACCGGACCGGGCCGACCAAGTGCGGAAGCTGGTCACCCGGCTGCTCCCCGCCGGGGTGCAGCTGCCCACCGCCACCGACGTCGGGACGCTCACCGGTGGGCTGCTGGGGCCGCTGACCATGGCCGACCAGGGGGCCGGGGCGCCGCAGATCGCGCCCGAGGAGCGCGCGGCCGCGCTGACCGGCCTGTCCGAAGGCGGTTTCGCCACAGTGGTGGGCGAGGTGCGCCCCGCCCCGCTCGCGCTGGTGATGACCGGTGGCGACCAGGCCGGGGCCGAGGCCGGTGGGGCGGCCGATCGGGCCGCCTTCCTGGCCCGCTTCGCCTCGCAGCTGGACCGTTCCGGAAGCGGCGCCGTCCTCGCGGGTGCGCGTGGTTCTGCCGACGGCGACGGCCCGGTCGGCGTCGCCCGAGCCGACCGGGCGGTGTCCTCGGTGCTCTCCACCGTGGACAACGCGGACACCCCGCAGGGCAGGGTGGCCGCGGTGCTGGCGCTGCGGGAGCAGCTCGACGGCCGGGCCGGGCACTACGGCACGGCCAGCAGCGCGCAGGGAGCGGTTCCCGGCGTGCGCGACTGACCGGCGCGTCGCCCGGCCCGGCGGTACGGCCACGCCGGGCGGCGCGGACGCGGGGGCGCCGCCCGGCTGGGCGGCTCGGCACGCGGTACCTCCGGGCCGCGCCTCGGGACGGGGGTGGACGCGGCGGTTCGGAGCGGTGCCGAGCCGGGTTCGGAGAGCCATGCCATCGATGATGTTCGAGAATTATTCGATCCGCGATAATTCGATGGGGTGACATTCCTGTGCTGCGCGCCGAAGCGCGGCCAGAATCGGAGCCATGGACGAGATGCGAAGCGCGAACCCCGCCCCGGCCGAGCCGGCGTCCCGGGGGCGAGCCGCCGAACCCAGCCCCGTGGTCCGGCGCCACCTGCTCGCGGGTGAACTCCGGCAGCTGCGGCACGCGGCGCGGCTGACCCACGCCGACGTCGCGCAGCGGTTGGGCTGGCCGCAGGCGAAGGTGAGCAAGATCGAAGGCGCCCGCCAGCAGGTCGGCGTGGAAGCGGTGATCGCGCTCGCCGACATCTGCCACGCCGGTTCCGAGCGGCGCGACCGGCTGGTCGAGCTGGCGCACTCCGCGCGCGGCCGCGGGTGGTGGGAGTCGTACCGGGACGTGCTGCCCGCCGACGTCCGCGCGCACGTGGGGTTCGAGGCCGAAGCGGCCGAAGTGCGGGAGTTCGCCGTCGAAGAGCTCCCCGACCTGGTGCGGACCGACGAGTACGCCGCGGCCGTCGACGCGGCTCGCGAGCCGGAGCGCTCGCCGGAGGAGGCCGCGCGCTCGCTGGAGGTGCTGCGCCGCAGGCGGCAGCGGGTCGAGGACGGCGCGGTGCGGCTGGACCTGGTCCTGGCGGAATCGGCGCTGCACCGCGAGGTGGGCGGGCCGGCGGTGCTGGCGCGCCAGCTGGCAGGGCTGCGCGACCTCGCGGAACGGCCGACGGTGACGGTGCGCGTGCTGCCGTTCAGCGCCGGTGCGGCGGCGGCCCGAACGCCGTTCGCGGTGCTGTCGTTCGAGCTCGACGTGCCGGAGGTCGTGGTGAGCTCGAACGCCGGGCTCGTCGACCTGGTCGACGACCCGCCGGTCGCGCGGACGCACCACGCATTGCTGGAACGCCTGCGCGCGGCGGCGCTGCCACCCGAGGACTCGGTCCGGCTGCTGCATCCGGCGGGGAGGCTCACGATGTCCGGGTGACCCGGCGGGACGGGTGCGGCGGGCGGGGCGACCCGTCCGGATCGTGCCCCAACGGCGGTTGACCTGGAGCTCCGGGCCGTGTTCGAGGCCATGCGGGTCGCCGTGTACCCCCGGTTCATCGTGCGTTAGGCTGAAATCCCGTGGGAGCGACGGATTCAGCCGTCCTGCCAGCGCAGATTCACTCAGCCCGGCGACGGCTTGACCACGGGGAGCCTTCTTGGTGCCGCAAACACGCACGATCAAGCACGTGTTCGTCACGGGAGGTGTCGCCTCCTCACTCGGCAAGGGCCTGACCGCGTCGAGCCTCGGCGAACTCCTGACCTCCCGCGGCCTGCGGGTGACGATGCAGAAGCTCGATCCTTATCTCAACGTCGACCCCGGAACGATGAACCCGTTCCAGCACGGCGAGGTGTTCGTCACCGAAGACGGGGCGGAGACCGACCTCGACATCGGGCACTACGAGAGGTTCCTGGACCGGGACCTCACCAAGAACGCGAACGTCACCACCGGTCAGGTGTACTCGGCGGTCATCGCGAAGGAACGCCGCGGTGAGTACCTGGGCGACACCGTGCAGGTCATCCCGCACATCACCGACCAGATCATCGCCCGCATCCGCGCGATGTCCGAACCGGACGAGGACGGGCGCACGCCCGACGTCGTGATCACCGAGGTCGGCGGCACGGTCGGCGACATCGAGTCGCTGCCGTTCCTGGAGGCCTGCCGTCAGATGCGGCACGACGTGGGCCGGGACAACTGCTTCTTCCTGCACGTGTCGCTGGTGCCGTACCTGGCACCGTCGGGCGAGCTCAAGACGAAGCCGACCCAGCACTCGGTGGCCGCGCTGCGCAACATCGGCATCCAGCCCGACGCGCTGGTCTGCCGGGCCGACCGCGAGCTCCCCGAGGACCTCAAGCGCAAGATCGCGCTGATGTGCGATGTGGACTCCGACGGCGTCGTCGCCTGCCCGGACGCCCCGTCGATCTACGACATCCCGCGGGTGCTGCACGGCGAAGGACTGGACGCGTACCTGGTGCGGCGGCTCGGCCTGCCGTTCCGGGACGTCGACTGGACCGTGTGGGGCGACCTGCTCGACCGGGTGCACAAGCCGACCGAGCGGGTGCGGATCGCACTGGTCGGCAAGTACGTCGACCTGCCGGACGCGTACCTGTCGGTCACCGAGGCACTGCGCGCGGGCGGGTTCGCGCACCGCGCGAAGGTCGAGATCGCCTGGGTGCCCTCCGACGAGTGCGACACCGACGCGGGGGCGGCGCACGCGCTGGCCGGCATGGACGGCGTGCTGATCCCCGGAGGCTTCGGCGTGCGCGGCATCGAGGGCAAGCTGGGGGCGATCCGCTACGCCCGCACGCACGGGATCCCCACCCTCGGGCTGTGCCTCGGCCTGCAGTGCATGGTGATCGAGGCGGCCCGGTCGCTCGCCGATCTGAAGCGGGCGAACTCCGCCGAGTTCGAGGAGCCCTGCCAGCACCCGGTGATCAGCACCATGGCCGATCAGCGGGACGTGCTCTCCGGCGACCGGGACATGGGCGGCACTATGCGGCTCGGCTCCTACCCGGCGAAGCTGCTGGAGGGGTCGGTGGTCGCCGAGGCCTACGGCGAGACCGAGATCGCCGAACGCCACCGGCACCGCTACGAGGTGAACAACGCCTACCGCGACCGGCTGACCAAGGCCGGGCTGGTGTTCTCGGGCACCTCGCCCGACGACCGCCTGGTGGAGTTCGTGGAGCTGCCGCGCGAGCAGCACCCGTTCTTCGTCGGCACGCAGGCGCACCCGGAGCTCAAGAGCAGGCCGACGCGCCCGCACCCGCTGTTCGCCGCCTTCGTCCGGGCCGCCGTCGACTACCGCGCGGCGGAACGGCTCCCGGTCGAGCTGCCGGACAACGTGGAAGCCGGCGTCTGAACCGGACCGTAGGGTGGCGCCGTGAGCGCAGCGAATACGAACGACACGGGTAGCGGCGAGGACGTCCAGCGGACCGACGGAACGCACGAGTTCAGCACCGTTGCGTCCCAGGACGTCTACGTGGGCAAGATCCTGGCGTTGCGGGCCGACGAGGTCGCGATGCCGGGCGGCGGGCAGGCGCGGCGCGAAGTCGTCGAGCACCTCGGCGCGGTGTCGATCGTCGCGCTCGACGCGGACGACCGGGTCGTGCTGATCCACCAGTACCGATACCCGGTGGGGCGGCGGCTCTGGGAGCTGCCCGCGGGACTGCTCGACGTCGCGGGGGAGGACCCGGTGCGCACTGCGCAGCGGGAACTCGCCGAAGAGGTCGGGCTCGCCGCCGAGGACTGGTCGGTGCTGGTGGACATCGCCTCGTCCCCGGGTTTCACCGACCAGAGCGAGCGCGTGTTCTTGGCGCGGTCGCTGACCGAGGTGGGACGGCCGCCCGCCGTGGGCGACGAGGAGGCGGACCTGGTGGTGCGCCGCGTCCCGTTCGACGAAGCGCTGCGGATGGTGTTCGCGGGGGAGATCGTGAACGCCCCCGCGGTGTCCGGCCTGCTGGCGGCGGCCGCGGTGCGCTCGGGCCGCGCCGAGCCGCGGCCCGCGTCGGCGGAGTGGCTGGACCGCCCGCACCGGTTGGCCGAGCGCTTGCACGGCTGAACCGGAGCGCACCGGCATCCCCGGGCGGGGAGCGGAGGTACGAACGCCCCATCCGATCATCTGATCGGATGGGGCGTTCGGCTGTGCGCGGTCGAATTCGCGTCGAGCGGCCGGGAGCGGGAGACGGCCGCGCGTCGATCCGACCGCTGGGAGCGGTGAACCGGCCGCGCCGCGCAGATCACCAGGTCAGGACCTCAGCACGCGCCCGTTCGCATCGGTGCTCTCGGTGCTGAGCAGGACGATCCCGTCGACCACGCACCAGATGAGGGCGGCGAGGGTGCCCAGCCCGCAGGAGATCAACCCCCCGAAGGTGAACAGCAGCAGCTGCACGACCGCGATCCCGGTGTGCCCGGTGTAGAACCGCCCGATCCCGAACGGCAGCAGGATCTGCAGCAGTCCCGCCGCGAGTTTCGACTTGTCGGACGCCACGCCGTCCTCGTACGGGTTCCGCGGCATCCCGTACGGCGTCGGCGTGCCCGGACCCCAGCCGGGCCCCGGTGGGGGCGGCGCCGTCGGGTAGGTGACCGGGCCTCCCGCGGGGCGCGGGGCGGGCAGGTCGGTGAACAGGGCGGTCAGGTCGTCGCCGGTGACCGCGCGGGTCGCCCGGTCGACGCGTTCCTCGTATTCGCCGAGGCTCAGTCTGCTCACGGAGTAGTGCTCGCCGAGCGCTTCGATCGCCTGCGCGCGCTCGTGGTCGCCGATGCGCATCCGGCCGGGTTCGTACGGGAAGTCCACGGTGCGCAGATTAGTCGAACCGGATCGCTCCGGAGGGGAATTCAGGGGTATGTGGCATGCTTTCGGACTAATCGTTCTTGCTCCGTTCTCTCGCTGGGGGATACGCACTGCCGGTCGCCGGAAGTCCTTCGGCACCATGGCGGGTGGCCGGAGTTCCGGCGGCGCGGCATCGAGGCTGCGACCTGTTCGTTTTCGCGCAGAGGAGTTCGGCCCGTGAAAGCCTTCGAGGACCTTCCCGAGGGATTGCGCACCGCCTGCTCCGGTTTCCTGGACCACTTGGCGGTGGAGCGGGGCAGCGCCCGCAGCACCCTGGATTCGTATTCGCGGGATCTGCGTCGGTACGGCGGGCACCTGGCCGAATCGGGAGTGCGGGTGCTGCGCGAGGTGACCTCGGCGCACTTGGCGGCGTTCGCCGCGGAATTGCGCGAGGGGACCGACGAGCACCCGCCGCTCGCCCCGTCGTCGGCGGCGCGGGCGCTGGTCGCGGTGCGCGGCCTGCACCGGTTCGCGCACGCCGAGGGCTGGGTCGACGCGGACGTGGCGCGGGAGGTGTCACCGCCCAGCCCGGCGCGCCGGTTGCCGAAGGCGCTGCCGGTGTCCGACGTGCTGCGACTGCTGGACGGGGCGAACAGCCGGGACGTGCGCGGACTGCGGGATCGGGCGCTGCTGGAGCTGCTGTACTCCTCGGGGGCCCGCATCTCGGAGGCCGTGGGGTTGGACGTCGACGACCTGGACTCGGCGGAGCGCACGGTGCTGCTCAACGGCAAGGGCGGCCGGCAGCGGCTGGTCCCGATCGGGCGTCCCGCGTTGGAGGCGCTGGACGCCTACCTGGTGCGGGCGCGACCGGTGCTGGCGGCGCGCGGCAAGGGCGATGCGGCGGTGTTCCTGAATTCGCACGGCGGCAGGTTGTCCCGGCAGAGCGCGTGGAACGCGTTGAAATCCGCGGCGGACCGGGCGGGCATCACCAGTGCGGTATCGCCGCACGTGCTGCGCCATTCGTTCGCCACCCACCTGCTGGAAGGCGGCGCGGACGTGCGGGTGGTGCAGGAATTGCTCGGGCATGCCTCGGTGACGACCACGCAGGTGTACACGCTGGTCACGGTGAACACGTTGCGCGAGGTGTACGCCACCGCCCATCCGAGGGCGTTGCAGCGGGACGCGTGAACCCGATGGAGTGGGGTGGGACGCATTTCGCCGGTGCTCGGCGAGGCGCGTTGCCGCTGGTCGCGAATGCCACTTAGGCTGCGTTCGATCGGTATGATCGTCGCCGGCAGACAAGGAGTCCTAGCGCCATGTCGACACCGCAGCCCTCCGCCGATGGGCGGTCCCGGGGCGCGGTCGACCTGAGCATCGCCCCGCACAAGCCCTCGGCTTCGGGTGGTGAGGCCGAGTTGTCACCGGACGCGAACGTCGGCCCGACCGGCCGCCCGCGCAGGCACATCCCGGAACCGCCGCTGCTGGACCGGCACGGTCCGGCCTCGGTGCTGGCCATGTGCAACCAGAAGGGCGGCGTCGGCAAGACGACGTCGACGATCAACCTGGGCGCCGCGCTCGCCGAGTACGGGCGCCGGGTGCTGCTGGTGGACTTCGATCCGCAGGGTGCGCTCTCGGTCGGCCTGGGGGTGCAGCCGCACCAGCTGGACCAGACGATCTACAACGTGATCATGGAGCGGTCCGTCGACGTCCGGGACGTGGTGATGTCCACGACCGTCGAGGGCATGGACCTGCTGCCGAGCAACATCGACCTGTCGGCCGCCGAAGTGCAGCTGGTCGCCGAGGTCGGTCGCGAGCAGACCCTGCAGCGCGTGCTGTTCCCGGCGATGAAGGAGTACGACTTCATCCTGGTGGACTGCCAGCCGTCGCTGGGCCTGCTGACGGTGAACGCGCTCGCCGCCGCCGACGGCGTGATCATCCCGCTGGAGTGCGAGTTCTTCAGCCTGCGCGGGGTGGCGCTGCTGATCGACACGATCGAGAAGGTGCAGGAGCGGCTGAACCCGAAGCTGGAGATCAGCGGCATCCTGGCGACCATGTTCGACCCGCGGACGCTGCACTCCCGCGAGGTGATGGCGCGCGTGGTGGAGGCGTTCGGCGACGTCGTCTTCGACAGCGTGATCAACCGGACGGTGCGCTTCCCGGAGACGACGGTGGCCGGTGAGCCGATCACCCGCTGGGCACCGCGGTCCGCCGGTGCGCAGGCCTACCGCTCGCTGGCGCGCGAGGTGATCGCGCGGTGACGGTTCCCGTGCGGCCCGGTGTCGGGGAGGGCGCGTGAGGCGTCGTGCCGAGCTGCCCGGTGCGTCCGAGCTGTTCCGGACCACGACGCGCGGCTCCGAGCCGCCGGAACCGCCCGCCGCACCGCGGTCCGTGGATTCCGCTGGTCAGCGAACTGCCGAGCCTGCCGCCGAGGGGGTGCAGGGCAGGTCGGGGTCGGGACGTCGCAAGCACGATGCGAAAATCACCGTGTACGTCTCCGATGAGGAGTTGCTGGCGTTGGAACAGGCCCGGCTCGCGCTGCGCGCTGAGCACGGCATCGCGGTGGATCGCGGCAGGGTCGTGCGTGAAGGGGTGGCGATGCTGCTCGCTGATCTTGAGGCGCGGGGCGCGGATTCGGTGCTGGTGCGCGAATTGCGGCGGGAGTCCGGCGAGTGACCGACTCCGTTCCCGGCGGGGTCGATGCTGTTGAGGTGCAGGACCGGGCCGATGCCGAGGCCCCGGGCGGCGACGCCCAGGGGGAGTCCTCCTCGACGGGCCGCTTCACGGTGCGGCTGGACAACTTCGAGGGCCCGTTCGACCTGCTGCTGCAGCTGATCTCGCAGCACCAGCTGGACGTCACCGAGGTGGCGCTGCACAAGGTCACCGACGAGTTCATCGCCTACACCAAGGCGCTGGGCGAGCACTGGAACCTGGACGAGACCACCGAGTTCCTGGTGGTCGCCGCGACGCTGCTCGACCTGAAGGCGGCCCGGTTGCTGCCCGCCGCCGACGTGGAGGACGAGGACGACCTGGCGCTGCTGGAGGCGCGGGACCTGCTGTTCGCGCGGCTGTTGCAGTACCGGGCGTACAAGCAGGTCGCGGCGCTGTTCGGCGAGCTGGAGGCGGGGGCGCTGCGCCGCTACCCGCGATCGGTGGCCGTCGAACCGCGCTACGAGAACCTGCTGCCCGAGGTGATGATCGGGGTCGGACCGCAGCGGCTCGCGGAGATCGCGGCCGCGGTGTTCCGGCCGAAGCCGCCGCCATCGGTGTCGCTGGACCACATCCACCAGCACCAGGTGTCGGTGCGCGAGCACGCGGCGCTGCTGCGGGTGCGGCTGGCCGAGTGGGGGGCCGCGGACTTCTCGGCGCTGGTCGCCGACTGCGAGCACACCGTGGAGATCGTCGCCCGGTTCTTGGCCCTGCTGGAGCTGTTCCGGGAGAAGGTGCTCGTGTTCGAGCAGGAGGATCCGCTGGGGGACCTGGTGGTGCGCTGGGTCGGCGGCAGCCTGGAGGACGCGCGGGTGGCGGCCGATGCCGACCGGCGCAGCGCGAACGAAGAGGAATACGGGTGAGCGCAGTGCACGACGATGCGTCCGGTGCGGGCGAGGCCGAGCAGGTGGCGGACGCGGTGGCGCCGGAGGCCGTGGCGGGCGGGCCGGATCGGCTCGCCGAGCGGGGCGACGGGCGGGCCGGTGCCGAGTCCTCGGCCGGGGCTCGCGTTGCGAGCGGCGAGCCGGCGGCGGGGACGGCCACCGACGGCTCGCTTGCCGACGGTGAACCCGTCGGTGCCGAGCTCCCTGAGGCTGAGCCCGCCGGTGCCGAGTCCGCCTCTGTGGAGCCGACGGCTGCTGGGCCGACCGCTGTCGAGGCCGCTGATGACGAGCCGGTCGCCGTCGAGTCGACTGCTGTCGAGAAGACTGCGGCTGAGACGGCCCACGAGGAGCCGACCGCTGTCGAGCCGGGCGCTGTCGAGCCGGGCGACGATGAGACGGCCGACGAGACGGCTGACGAGACGGCCGACGAGCCGAACGACGACGAATCGACTGAGGGGTCCGCGGCCGACGAGCCTCCCGCCGTCGAGTCCGCTAGCGACGAGCAGCCCGGCACCGACCCCCTCGACGCCCTGCTCGCCGGAACCGGAGTTCCGGGTGAGGATCCGCCCGAGGCCGAGGCCGAGGCCGAGGCCGAGCCCGGACCCGGCCGGACCGACGACGGACGATCCGCGGATCCCGACCCCGCGGACTCCGACCCGCAAGGCTCCGGCCTCGGAGACTCCGACCCGAGAGGCCCCGACCCCGCGAATTCCGACCCCGCGGACGACTCCCCGTCCCAGTCCGACGCCGCCGTCCCCGTTTCGCGCACCCCGCCGGACCTGACCGAGGACGACGCCCTGGATTCCGCGCTGGAGGCGCTGCTGCTGGTGGTGGACGTCCCGGCGGGGGAGGAGCTGCTGGCCGACACCCTGGACCAGCCGGTCGCCCGCATCCGGTCCGCGTTGCAGCGGCTGGCCCGCGGTTACGAGGAGGCCGGGCGCGGCATCGACCTGCGGCGGGTCGGCGAGGGCTGGCGGTTCTACACCCGGGAGACCTACGCGCCGTACGTGGAGCGCTACCTGCTCGACGGGCAGCGCGCGAAGCTGACCAGAGCCGCGCTGGAGACGCTCGCGGTCATCTCCTACCGGCAGCCGGTGACCCGCGCGCGGGTGGCGGCGGTACGCGGTGTCAACGTCGATGGCGTCATCCGTACCCTGGTGGGGCGCGGCCTTGTCGAGGAGGCCGGTACCGACCCGGAGACCGGCGGGTTCCTGTACTGCACGACGGAGCTGTTCCTGGAACGGCTCGGCCTGTCGTCGCTGAAGGACCTTCCGCCGCTGGCTCCCCTGCTGCCTGAAGTGGATACGATCGACGATGTCTGAACACCGTGCCCCGGCTTCTTCCTCCGCTGCGGAGTCGCAGCCGGAGGGAATCCGCCTGCAGAAGGTGCTGTCCCGCGCGGGGGTGGCTTCGCGCCGCGCCGCCGAGGGCATGATCACCGAGGGCCGCATCGAGGTGGACGGCGAGGTCGTCACCGAGCTCGGCAGGCGGGTGGACCCGGAGAACTCGGTGATCCACGTGGACGGCACCCGCGTGAACGTGAACGAGGACGTGCAGCACCTGCTGCTGAACAAGCCCCAGGGCATCCTCTGCTCGATGTCCGACGACCAGGGGCGCCCGTGCATCGGTGACTACCTGCGGGAGCGGGACGGCAAGCTGTTCCACGTGGGCCGGCTGGACGTGGACACCGAGGGCCTGCTGCTGATCACGAACGACGGCGAGCTGGCGCACCGGTTGATGCACCCGTCCTACCAGGTGCTCAAGACGTACCTGGCCGAGGTGCCGGGGCCGATCGCGAAGGACCTGGGCAAGCGGCTGCGCGCCGGGGTGACCCTGGACGACGGCCCGGTGAAGCTGGACAAGTTCCGGCTGGTCGACGTGAACGAGGGGCGCGCGCTGGTCGAGGTCGTGCTGCACGAGGGCCGCAAGCACGTGGTCCGCCGGATGCTGGAGCACGTGGGGCACCCGGTGAAGCGGCTGGTGCGCACCGCGATCGACGAAGTGCGGCTGGGCAACGAGCGCCCGGGCGCGATCCGGAAGCTGGACCGCAAGGAGGTCGGCGCGCTCTACCGGGCCGTCGGCATGTGATCTTCTCGGCGGGACCCGCCTCGTTCGTCGGGGCGGGTTCTTCTTCGCTCCACCCGTTCGGTAGCTGCGATCGTCTCAGTGTCAGGTGAAATTAATCCGATGAACCGCGAAGACGAAACAGGCCGGGGAGGCGTGGCGACCACGTGGTCGTCCTGCCTCCCCGGCCTGAACCGCGTGGCGGCGTCCTGCCGCCCCGGAGATCTCAGCGCGCCGAGCTCACGCCGTCGCGTCCTTCTTCCGCGAGACGAACTTCCGCGCCACGGGCTCCACCACGCGCGCCGCGACCGGCCCGAGGATCGCCATCAGCAGCACGTAGGCGGTGGCCAGCGCGGCCAGCTCGCCCGAGACCGCGCCCGAAGCGACCGCGAGCCCGGCGATGACGATGGAGAACTCGCCGCGAGCCACCAGCGCGGCGCCCGCGCGCGCCCGGCCCATCTTGCCGATGCCCTGCGAACGGGCCGCGAACCAGCCCGTGCCGATCTTCGTGACCGCGGTGACCACCGCCAGCAGCAGCGCGAAGCCCAGCACCGGCGGGATCTTCGACGGATCGGTGTTCAGCCCGAACACCACGAAGAACACCGCGGCGAACAGGTCGCGCAGCGGCTCCAGCATCCGCGTCGCGTTCTGCGCCGTGGAGCCGGAGATCGCGATGCCCAGCAAGAACGACCCGACCGCCGCCGACACCTGCAGCTCCGAGGCGATCCCGGCGACGAGCAGGGCCGAACCCAGCAGCCGCAGCAGGAAGACCTCGGGATCCGGGCTGTCGATCAGCGCCGAGACGTAGCGCCCGAACTTCAGCGCCACCACCAGCACGATCGAGATCACGATCAGCGACACGCCCACGGCGGTCAATCCGCCCAGCAGGCTCACCCCGCCGAGCACCGCCGTGAGGATCGGCAGGTACAGCGCCATCGCCAGATCTTCGAAGACCAGGATCGACAGCACCACCGGTGTTTCGCGGTTACCGAGCCTGCCCAGGTCGCCGAGGACCTTCGCGATGATGCCGGAGGAGGAGATGTACGTGACGCCTGCCATCGTCAGCGCGCCGATCGGGCCCCAGCCCAGCAGCAGCGCGACGATCGCGCCGGGGGCCGAATTGAGCACCAGGTCCACCAGACCTGCCAGCCAGGAACGCCGGAGTCCCGTGACGAGTTCGCCAGCCGAGTACTCCAGCCCGAGTAGGAGCAAGAGCAGCACCACGCCTATTTCGGAGGCTAGATGCGTGAACGGCTCGATCCCGTGCAGCGGGATTAAGCCGCCGGTTCCGAAAGCGATTCCGCCGATGAGGTAAAGCGGGATCGGTGAAATGCCGATCTTCCAGGCGAGGCGGCCGAGAACTCCGAGACCGAAGAACACCGCTCCCAGTTCGATGAGGGAGATCGCCGTGTCGTGCACCAGTTTCCTCTCGCCCTGTCCGAGTACCTGTTCAGTTGTCCCGTGCCCAGAGCGCACGGGGTTCCCGCCCGAGAGCGCGGTGCTCCCGGGCGGCGCGGACGACCTTCACCTCTCGGCGATCGGCGCTGGAGCGCCTAGCCGCGTTCGAGGATCTCGCCTGCGGCCCGCAGGCCGTCGGCGGTGCCGACCACGACCACGAGGTCGCCGGCACTGAATTCGAAATCGGGACGCGGTGACGGGTGCACGGTTCCGCCGCGTACTACGGCGACGATCGAGGCCGAGGTGCGGGTGCGCATCTCGGTCTCGCCGAGGGTGCGCCCGTCGTAGGGCGAGCCTTGATCGACAGCGAGCTGCCAGGTGTTGATCCCGGCGACTTCGCGCTGCTGCTCGCTCAGGCGGGCCACCAGCTGGGGGGCGCCGAGCAAGTTGGCGAGGGTGTTGGTCTCCTCGGCGGTCAGACCGGCCGAGGCGGCTACCTTGTCCGGGTCGTCATGACCGGAGACGATCAGCTCGAAGCGTCCGTCTCGATACGTGATCACACCGATCCTGTGCCCGGAACGAGTAACGAAGTCCTGCTGGGTCCCGAGTCCCGGAAGCGGGGTCACTGTGACGTCCACGTGTTCGATCCTAGTACAGGAACCTGCGCGTTCGTGCGTCCCCCACGCGGAACCGGGGCGAAACGGACCGCGCGAACGGGCGGTGGGCGTGGCGGGCGTCCGATCCGGACGCAAGTGGGGAACGGCTCGGACCAGCGGGCACAATGGGTGGTTGGTCCGGCGTTTCCTCGGCCGGCGGCGATGAAGGAGGAGACTCGACGTGGCACACGCCGAGCTTCGTGGGGTGGTGGCCCTCGACGGTCCCTCGGGCACTGGGAAGTCCACGGTGGCCCGCAAGCTGGCCGCGGCGCTGTCGGCGTCGTACCTCGACACGGGCGCGATGTACCGGGCGGTGACGCTCGCGGTGCTGCGCGCCGGGGTCCCGGTCGCGGACGGGGACGCGGTGGCGGAGGTCGCGGCGGCCTCGCTGCCCGCGATGGGCTCCGACCCGCGCGACCCGGCGGTCTCGCTGGCCGGGGAGGACGTGGCGCTGGAGATCCGCGGTGCGGAGGTCACCGGCGCGGTCTCCGCGGTCTCGGCGGTCGCGCGGGTGCGCGACCTGCTCGTCGCCGAGCAGCGCCGGATCATCGCGGACGCGCTGGTCGCGCCGGGCGGTGTGGTGGTGGAAGGCCGCGACATCGGCACGGTGGTCGCGCGCGACGCCGCGCTGAAGGTGTACCTGACCGCGTCCTCGCAGGCCAGGGCGCGCCGCCGCAGCGACCAGGACGTGGCGGCCGGGCGGCTCGCCGACCTGGAGCGCACCCACGCGGACGTGCAGCGCCGGGACGCGTTCGACTCCGGCCGCGCCGTGTCGCCGCTGCGGATGGCGGAGGACGCGGTGGAGCTGGACACCACCGAGCTGGACGTGGCCGGGGTGCTGGACCGGTTGCTGGGGTTGGCGGAGGCCCGCGGGCTGTTCGCCGGAGTGGGGACGATCCGATGAGCGAGCAGGCCGGAGCGGACCTGCCGGAGGGCACGTCGCGGCGGATGCACCGCTTCGGGCGGTGGATCGGCCGGACCTTCGTGCCGCTGCCGTATCGCATGCGCGTCCACCACCTGGAGCGGGTGCCGCGGACCGGTCCGCTGGTGCTGGTGGCGAACCACAGCTCGCTGATCGACGGTCCGCTGCTGTTCGGAATGCTGCCCCGCGATTCGGTGTTCCTGGTCAAGCACGAGATGTTCAAGGGCCCGCTGGGCTGGTTCCTCCGCCGCATCGGGCAGATCCCGGTGCGCCGCGGGGAACCGGACCGCACCCCGCTGCTGGCGGCGGTGCGGGTGCTGCGCGCGGGCGGGCTCGTCGCGGTGTTCCCGGAGGGGACCCGCAGCGGCGGTGGCGACGTGGCCAACGCCGAGCACGGGGCGGCGTGGCTGGCGCGGACCTCCGGAGCGCGGATGCTGCCGGTGGCCTGCCGGGGCACGCGCCGTCCGGAGGGACGGGGCCGTAGGCTGCTGCCCAGGGTGGATGTGCTGTTCGGCGAGCCGGTCACGTTGCCGGTAGCCAAGGGGCGCGCCGGGTTGACGGCAGCGACCGAGCAGGTCCGCGACGAACTGGTCGGGCTGATCGCCGAATTGGACGGGCTGATCGCCGGGACCTCCGACAGCGACGATGCGAGAGGGAAACAAGCGTGACCGAAGAGTCGGTGGGCGGCCCGGACGTGGGTGCGCCGCTCGACGGCGGCCTGGACGGGACGTGGTCGGACGAGGCCGAGTGGGCCGAGTTCGACGGAGTCGAAGGCGCCGAGGACGACGCCGAAGGTGGACCGCAGCCGGTGCTGGCGGTGGTCGGCAGGCCCAACGTGGGCAAGTCGACGCTGGTGAACCGGTTGCTGGGCCGCCGCGAGGCGGTGGTGCAGGACAAGCCGGGCGTGACCAGGGACCGGGTGTCCTACGACGCGCTGTGGAACGGCAGGCGCTTCACCGTGGTCGACACGGGCGGCTGGGAGCCGGGCGCGAAGGGCTTGCAGGCCGCCGTGGCCCAGCAGGCCGAGATGGCGATGTCGACGGCGGACGCGGTGCTGCTCGTGGTGGACGCCCAGGTCGGGGCGACCGCGACGGAAGAGGCGGTGGCGCGGGTGCTGCGGCGCTCCAAGCGGCCGGTGCTGGTGGCGGCGAACAAGGTCGACGACGAGCGGACCGCGGCGGACGCGGCGTCGCTGTGGTCGCTGGGCCTGGGCGAGCCGCGGCCGATCAGCGGGTTGCACGGGCGCGGTTCCGGTGACCTGCTGGACGCGATCCTGGACGTGTTCCCGGACGTGCCGCACGAGCAGTTCGGTGCCACCGGTGGCCCGCGGCGGATCGCGCTGGTGGGCAAGCCGAACGTGGGCAAGTCGAGCCTGCTGAACCGGCTCACCGGTGAGCAGCGCGCGGTCGTCGACGACGTCGCGGGCACCACGGTGGACCCGGTGGACTCGCTGGTGCAGCTGGACGGCGAGGTGTGGCGGTTCGTCGACACCGCCGGGCTGCGCAAGCGGGTCCGCACCGCCAGCGGCACCGAGTACTACGCGTCGCTGCGCACCAAGGCCGCGATCGAAGCGGCGGAGGTGGCGGTCGTGCTGATCGACGCCTCGGAGCCGCTGACCGAGCAGGACCTGCGGGTGATCGGCATGGTCATCGAGGCGGGCCGGGCGCTGGTGCTGGTGTGCAACAAGTGGGACCTGGTCGACGAGGACCGCAGGCACCGGCTGGACAAGGAGCTGGACCGCGAGATGGTGCGCGCCCGCTGGGCGGAGCGCGTGAACGTCTCGGCGGAGACGGGGCGTTCGGTGGCGAAGCTGGCGCCCGCGCTGCGCACGGCGCTGGAGTCCTGGGACACCCGGATTCCGACCGGGCGGCTCAACTCGTGGCTGTCGGACCTGGTGGCGGCGAGCCCGCCGCCGGTGCGCGGCGGCAAGCAGCCGAAGATCCTGTTCGCGACGCAGGCGCACCCGCGGCCGCCGACACTGGTGCTGTTCACCACCGGGTTCCTGGAGGCCGGTTACCGGCGGTTCGTGGAGCGCAGGTTCCGCGAGGAGTTCGGCTTCACCGGCAGCCCGATCCGGATCTCGGTGCGCGTGCGGGAACGCAGGGACGGACGCAAGGCGCGCGGCTGATCGGACCAGTGGCCGGGTACTGCACGCAGACCAAGATTGCCTTGCCGATAACCTTCGGTCGGCCCTTTGTACCGGGGAGGTGACCCAGGGTGCGTGCTGACTCCGCCGCGGACGGTTCCGCGGCGCGGCCGATCCGCTTGGTCCTGGCCGACGACGAGGTGATGTTGCGGCGCGGCCTGCGGGTCCTGCTGGAGCACGACGGCCTGATCCGGGTCGTCGCCGAGGCCGGTACCGGTGATGAGCTGTTATCGATGGCGCGGACGCACCAGCCGGACGTGGCGCTGATCGACGTGCAGATGCCGGGCAAGGACGGGCTGGCGGCGTTGCGGGAGCTGCGCGGCCTGCCCCGTCCTCCGGTGTGCGCGATGTTGACGACCTTCGACCTGGACGATTACGTCGCGGAGGCGTTGCGGCTGGGGGCGCACGGGTTCCTGCTGAAGGACGCGGAACCGGATGCGCTGGTGCGGGCGGTGCAGGACCTGGCCGCGGGTGGTGCGGTGCTCGATCCGCGGATCGTGGTGCGGTTGCTGCCGCGGTTCCGCTCGCTGGGGGATTCGGCGCACGAGGTGCGGTTGGTGCGGAGCCTGTCCGCGCGGGAGCGGCAGGTGCTGGAGCTGCTCGGCGCGGGTCGTTCCAATGCGCACATCGGCGACCGGCTGGGGTTGACCGAGGCGACCGTGAAGAGCTATGTCTCCACGGTGTTGAGCAAGCTGGGCGCGGAGAACCGGGTGCAGGCGGCGCTGATCGCGCAGCGCGTCGCGGGGACGGGTGAGGGCGAGCTGCGTTGAGCGGGCCGGCCGGGTTCGGCCGCAAGCGCCTGCTGTGGGACGTGCTCGCGGTGCTGCTGCCGGTGGCGGTGGTGCTGCTGTCGGAGTCCGGCAAGCCGTGGGCCTTGCCCGCGGCGCTGGTCGCGTGCGCCGGTCTGGTGCTGCGGCACCGGTTCCCGCTGGTGTCGTTGCTGCTGTGCCTGCCGGGGTTGGCGGGCGGGCTCGCGTGGGCGCCGACGTGCGTGGCGCTGTTCCGGTTGGGCCGGGCCCGGTCGAACACGTGGTGGCTGCTCTGCTGGGCGCTGCTGGCGGCGTCGTCCGCGTTCGTGCCGGTGGCGGTCGAGCAGTGGCGGTGGTTGTCCGCGTCGAGCCTGACGATGGCGGCGGTGGCGGTGCTGGTGTGCGCGGGCGTGCCGACGGTGATGGGCACGTTGCTGGCGACGCGGGCGCAGTTGACGGCGAGCCTGGACCGGTTGCGGGCGGCGATCGAGTCGGAGCTGCTGGCCAAGGAGGGTGCGGCGCGCGCGGAGGAGCGGTCCCGGATCGCCCGCGAGATCCACGACGCGGTCGGGCACCACGTCACGTTGATCGCGGTGGAGGCCGCGGCGCTGGGTGCGAGCAGCGAGCAGGCCGAGGTGCGCGCATCGGCGACCCGGGTGCGGGCGCTGGCGAAGGAGGCGCTGGGCGAGATGCGCTCGACGCTGGGCTTGGCGGCCGATGAGCGGGACATCCCGGGGACGTCGGCGGTGCCGGATCTGGTGGCGCGGGCGCGGGAATCCGGCATCCGGGTGCGGTTCAGCGACGGGTGCGCGGCCATGCCCGCCGCGGGTGTGGGGCGCGCGGTGTACCGGGTGGTGCAGGAGGCGTTGACGAACGCGTCGAAGCACGCGCCGGGCGCGGAGGTCGTGGTGGACCTGTCGGGCGACGAGGAACGGCTGCGGGTCGAGGTGCGCAACGGTCCGCCGCGCGAGCAGCCGGTCGTCGACGGCGCGCCGGACGTGGGGTGCGGCGGTGCGGGGCTGGCCGGGCTGGCCGAGCGGGTGCGGATGCTGGGCGGTTCGCTGGAGGCGGCGCCGGTCGACGGCGGTTTCCTGCTGCGCGCGGAACTTCCGCTGGACCCGGCCTAGCCGGTTGCGGGAGGAGGCCGCGCGACCTCCTCCCGCCCGATCAGTTCCGCCGGTCGCCGCCGAGGGCGGCGCGGAGGAATTCGACCTGGATGAGCAGCAGGTTCTCCGAAGTGGTCTCGTCGGTCGGCATGTGGCTGACGCCGGGCAGCGACAGCATGGTGTGCGGCCGGGCCGCGGCCTGCAGGGCCGCGGACAGCCGCAGCGAGTGCGCCGGGAACACGTTGTCGTCGACCGTGCCGTGCAGCAGCAGCAACGGCCTGCGCAGGTCGGGGGCGTCGTCGGCGAGGGAGCTCGCCGCGTAGGCCGCCGGGTTCCGCGCGGGGTCGCCGAGGTAGCGCTCGGTGTAGTGGGTGTCGTAGAGGCGCCAGTCGGTGACGGGTGCGCCGGCGATGGCGGCGTGGAACACATCGGGGCGGCGGAGCACGGCGAGCGCGGCGAGGTAGCCGCCGAAGGACCAGCCGCGGATCGCGACCCGGCCCAGGTCGATCTCGGGGTGCTCGTCGGCGAGCGCGTGCAGCGCGTCCACCTGGTCCTGCAGCGGCGGTCCGGCGAGGTCGCCGCTGATCGCGCGGTCCCAGGCGGGGCCGCGGCCGGTCATGCCGCGGCCGTCGACGACGACGACCGCGTAGCCCTGGTCGGCGAACCACTGCGAGGTGAGGAAGCCCTGGCGCCGGGCCAGCACGCGCTGCGCCTGCGGACCGCCGTAGGGGTCGAGCAGCACCGGCAGCGGCCCGTCGTCCGGGGTGTGGCCGGTGGGCAGCAGCAGCGCGGTCCGCAGCCGCCGTGCGCCGAGGCGCAGCAGCTGCACGTTCGGCACGATCGACGGGTCCTCGGGGTGGCCGGCGATCTCGCCGAGGCTGCGGTGCCCGTCGGTGACCTGGAACCGGGTGTGCTGGGCGTCGAGCCCGGAGTGCGCGTGCACCAGGGTGCCGCCGGTGCGGGTCGCGCCGTGCACGCCGGGTTCGGTGCTGAGGCGTTCGGCGCTGTCGGCGGTGCACCGGTAGAGGTGGACTTCGGCGGGGTCGTCGGCGGAGGCGGTGATGAGCACGTCCTCGTCGATGTCGACGAGGGAGCGCACCTGCAGGCCTTCGGGGGTCCACGGGGTGTCGCCGACGAACAGCCGGTAGCTGTCGCCGTCGACGCCGATGCGCACCAGGTCGCCGCCGGGGTGCCAGGCGGGCCAGCCGGGTTTGATCTCGATCCAGTGCTCGTCGGTGTCGCGGTGCACTTCGCGGGTGGCACCGGTGGCGGGGTCGACGGCGAGCACCAGCTGTTCGCGCTGGTCCCGGGTCTGCACCGCGATCAGCGGCGGGCCGTGCGGCGTCCAGTGCGCGGTGACCAGGTAGGGGTGGGTGGTGCGGTCCCAGCGGACTTCCACGGGTGCGGTGTCGATGCCGAGCACGGTGAGCCCGACGTCGGCGTTCGCGGTGCCCGCGGCGGGGTAGCGGAGTTCGCGCGGCGGGGTGGCCGGGTCGGCGGGGTCGGCGAGGTACCAGTGCTGCACGGGTCCTTCGTCGACGTGGGCGGCGAGCACGGCGGTGCCTTCGGGGGACCACCAGTAGCCGCGGTAGCGGGCCATCTCCTCGGCGGCGATGAACTCGGCGGCGCCCCAGGTGGTGGTGCCGTCGCCGGGTTCGGCGAGGGCCCGGTCACCGGTGCCGTCGGTGCCGATCAGCCGCAGGGCGCCGCCGGAGAGGTAGGCGATCCAGCGCCCGTGCGGGTCCGGCCGCGGGTCGGCGGCGGGTTCGAGCGCGGGCAGCTGCTGCACGGCGCCGGTGCCGAGGTCGGCGTGGAACAGCTTGCCGGACAGGGTGAACGCGACGTGGGTGCCCGCCCCGTCGGTGGCGTAGCCGGTGATGCCGGTGGCGCGTTCCCGGGACCGCTCCCGCCGGGCCTGCTCTTCGGCGGAGACCTCGTCGTCGACCAGCAGCGCGGCCGGGTCGGCGATGCACGTCTCGGTGCCGGCGTCCCAGCGCCACAGGGCGTTGCTGCGATCGGTTCCGCTGCCGGAACGCAGGAACAGCACGGTCTTCCCATCGGGGGTGATGGTGAAGGTGCGCGGCACGCCGAGGGTGAAGCCCTGGGTGCGCGCGCTGTGGCGGGGGAACGAGGGAACGGTGGGCATACCTGCACTTTGCCAGCTTCGGCGGTGCGCGCGGCAGCCAGGTGGCGCGGGCGTGTCGGCCCTTGACAACCGGTGTTGATCAGAGGAAGTGTTCACCGCTGGTGTCCGGTCGGGGCCGGTGCGTGACGAGGAGGACCTACGTGTCCGTCAGGTGGTCTCGAGTTCGCGGCATCCTGTTCGCGTTGCCGATCCTGCTGGCGTCGGCCGCGCACGGCGCGGCCGCGGAGCCGCGTCCGGTGAGCGACGCGACCTACTTCAACGATGCGGCGCTGCCCGCCGCCGACCCGTTCGTGCTGCGCGACGAGGGCAGCGGCGACTACTTCGCCTACTCGACCGATGGGGCCGATCCGGGGTTCGCGTTCGCGATCTACCGCTCGCCGGACCTGGTGACGTGGCAGCGGATTCCGGGCGGGGCGCTGGACCTGGGCGACGGCACCCAGTGGGGGCGGGACTGGTTCTGGGCGCCGGAGGTCTACCACAACCCGGTGACCGGCCGGTACTTCCTGTTCTACTCGGCGCGGTTGCGGGACGGGATCGCCGAGCAGTTCGGGTTCGCGGACTTCGAGGAACCCAGCAAGGTCGGCGTGGCGGTGGCCGACTCGCCCGCGGGGCCGTTCCGCAACATCGCGCCGGGGCCGATCGACTACCACCCGTACGACCCGGACTACCACGACGTGAACCTGCTGATGGACGCCGAGCAGAAGAAGCCGCCGGAGACCCTGGAGGAGGGGTTGACGGCGCCGCTGGGCACCTACATCCCGTTCATCGATCCGAACGTGTTCTTCGACGACGGGCGGATCATCCTGTTCTACTCCCGCAACGCCTACCGGAACTGGGTGTGGGACCACGACCTCGGCAAGTACGTGGAGGAGTCCAACGTGCTCGCCGTGGAGCTCACCTCGGAGTGGTGGGACGACCCGGCCGGGAGCACGATGCCGCGGGTCGCTCCGGGGTACGTGGACGCGAACCGCGATCCGGCCGATCCGCCGGGGGTGCGCAAGGACGGCTACCGCTCGATCATCGACTACGGGTCGGACCCGCAGCAGTGGGAGAACGCGCACGTCGACGACTACGCGAAGACTCGGGGCAGGGAGAAGAACCGGCGCTGGTCGGAGGGTTCCACGGTGGTGCGCGCGACCACGCGGGAGGGGAAGGCGCGGTACTTCCTGACGTATTCGGCGAACAACTTCGCGAACTCGTTCTACGGGGTCGGTTACGCGGTGGCGGACGATCCGCTGGGGCCGTGGCGCAAGAGCCCGGCGAACCCGGTGCTGGCGCAGGACGCGACGCAGGGGCTGTTCTCCACGGGGCACGGCAGCGTGATCGCCTCGCCGGATTCGTCCGAGCTGTACTACGTGCACCACGGGCGGCCGTCGCCGGAGGTGGAGCGCAGGCTCTACACCTCGCGGCTGCGCCTCGACGCGGACCGGGATGCGCTGCGCATCGACGGGACGACCGCGGATCGGCCGGTGCCGTCCGGGGTGGCGCCGTACGCGGTGCGCGCGGATCGCCCGGTGGTGGAGGTGCGCGACGGGGTGGGCGAGGTCGGCTGGCGGGTGGACACCGCGTCGGGTTCGCCGATGCCGCTGGGGAATCCGCTGAACCGGGTGCTGCCGCAGCCGGACCCGGGCAGCGCGTTGCAGGTGGAGGCGTCCGCGGACGGCGCGGTGCTGCGCGGCGCGCCGCGCGGGGTGGAGGCGCTGCGGCTGACCTACCAGCGGGCGCGGACCGGTGCGGGCCAGGTGGACGTGCACCAGGGCGGTGTTCCGGTGCGGGCGGTGGTGCCGGTGGCGGCGTGCACGCGGACGCTGTCCGGGCCGCAGGACGAGCTGGTGGTCTCGGAGGGCGTGACCTGCCTGCGCGGCGCCCAGGTGCGGGGTTCGGTGCGGGTGGCGCCCGGGGCGTCGTTGCTGGTGCTGGATTCGGCCGTGGAGGGAGCGGTGCTGGCGGACGCGCCGGGTTCGGTGTGGGTGTCCGGCGGCCGGATCGCCGGTTCGGTGCGGGTGCGCGGCTCGGCCGGGGTGGTGCGGCTGGACGGGACCGAGGTGGGCGCGTCGGTGGTGCTGCTCGGCAACGCCGCGCCGGTGGTGGCGGGCACGTCGATCGGTGGCGGGGTGCGGTGCCGCGGCAACGCGGTGGCGCCGGTGGACGAGGGCCGGGCGAACTCGGTGACCGGGTCGAAGCTGGGGGAGTGCGGCGAGCTGTAGCCCGGCGATATCAGCACCGGTGTTAAACCGACCAGGAAGCCTGTGATATCGGAGGGCGGCGGGTCAGCCGACCGGGACCAGCTGCACCTCGGAGTGCTCGCGCATCGAGTCGACCAGCGCGGCGTCGAGGTCCCCGGCCAGCAGCACGTGGTCGAAGTCGGCGACCGGCGCGAGCCGGTGCAGCGCGGCGCGCCCGACCTTGCTGGCGTCCATCATGAGCACCCGCGTCGTCGCGCAGTGGATCATCGCGCGCTTCACCAGCACGATCTCCTGCTCCTGGTGGAAGGTCATCTGCGCGTTCATCGCCGAGGTGGACAGGAACATCAGGTCCACCGACAGCCCGTTGATCATCTCCTGGCAGGGCAGGCCGATGTAGGAGTCGTGGGTTCGGGAGTACTCGCCGCCGATGCAGATCAGCCGCACGTCCGGAACTTCGCGCAGCACTTCGTGCACCTGCCGGTAGTTGCTGACCACGGTCAGCGGGCCGACGTCCGGCAGCAGCCGGGCGAGGGTGAGCGCGGTGGTCGAGTCGTCGAGCAGCACCGACATGCCGGGCGCGATCAGCGGGAGCGCGGCGGCGGCCAGTGCCTCCTTCTCCCGGGTGTGGGTGTGCAGCCGGAAGTCGGAGCTGCTCTCGAACACGGTGGACGGTTGGGCGGAGACGCCGCCGTGGAACTTGCGCAGCAGCCCGCGGGCGGCGAGGTCGTCGATGTCGCGGTGCACCGTCATGAGGCTGACGCCGGTGAGCGTGGCGAGTTCCGCCGCGCTGGCGAAGCCGCCCTGCACGACGTGGTCGATGATCCGCTGCTGGCGCAGGAGCCGGGGGGACTGCTTCTTCGGTGCGGACGCCATGACCGACATCTTGCCTCCTCGAGGTGCGCGGCCGAGCGTGGCGGGGCCGGGAACGAGCACTTCATATCACCGCAGTGGTGACATTTAACTATCTCACTGTTAATTTGAACGTCAACGTTGCACGGGTGGGAGGTACACCGATGACGCAGCCCGACGGTTCGCCGGGTGCGCACCGCGCAGTCGTGTTCGACATGGACGGGGTCCTGGTCGAGAGCGAACACCTGTGGGAGCGGATGTGGGCGCGGTTCGCGGCCGCCCGCGGCCGGGGCTGGACCGCCGCGGAGACCGCCCAGGTGCAGGGCATGAGCGCCCCGGAGTGGGCCGCGTTCCTCGCCGCGCACAGCGGTGCCGCGGAATCCGTCGCGGAGACCGAGCGGATCGTCGTCGACGACATGATCGCCGCCCTCGACGCGGGCGAGGTCCAGCTGCTGCCCGGCGCCGAGCGGATGGTGCTGGAGATCTCGGCCCGGGCACCCGTCGGGCTGGCCTCGTCCGCGCCGCGCCGGGTCATCGACGCCGTGCTCGACCGGCACGCGCTCGTCGAGCACTTCGCCGCCACCGTCTCCAGCGCCGAGGTGCCCCGCGGCAAACCCAGCCCCGACGTGTACCAGCAGGCCGCGCGCGAGCTGGGCATCGACCCGGCGCTGTGCCTGGCGGTGGAGGACTCCAGCAACGGGCTGCGCGCCGCCGCGGCCGCCGGGATGACCGTGCTGGCCATCCCCAGCCCCGACTACCCGCCGGCCGCCGATGCGCTGGCCGCGGCGTCGTTCGTGGCATCGGACCTCGACGAGGTGCGGGTCCGGCTGCTCGAATCGTTGACGACGCCCGTAGCGGGCTGACCGCCTCGGACAAAGGAGTCTGCAGCAATGACCAAGGTCCTGGCCGCGGGGGACCGCTTCGTCGACCCGCAGCTGTTCGTCGACGCGCTGACCGCGCAGGCGCCCGGGCACGACCTGAGCTTCCGCACCCTCGCCACCGGCTGGCCGGTGGAACCGTTCGGCCCGGTCGGCGGGGTGCGTGAGGCCAGCGGGACCGAGCAGCAGGTGCTCGAGGCCCTCGGTGACGCCGAAGTGCTGCTGACCCAGATGGCGCCGGTGACGGCCGGGGTGCTGGCGAAGAGCCCGGACCTGCGGTTCGTGGGCGTCGCCCGCGGCGGGCCGGTGAACGTGGACCTGGCCGCGGCCACCGAGGCCGGGGTCATCGTCGGTTTCACTCCGGCCCGCAACGCGGCCGCCGCCGCCGAGTTCGCCGTCGGGCTGATCCTGGCTTCGATGCGCCGCATCGTCGACTCGGACGCGGAGTTGAAGAGCGGCCACTGGCGCGGCGACTACTACGCCTACGAGAACGCGGGGCTCGAACTGGAAGGCGCCACCGCCGGACTGGTCGGCTACGGCGCGATCGGGCGGATCGTGGCGCGGGTGCTGGCCGCGTTCGGTGCGGACGTGCTGGTCGCCGATCCGTTCGCGGATCCGGTGCAGGCGACCGCGGACGGCGTGCGGCTGGTCGAGCTGGACGAGCTGCTGCGCGCCAGTTCGGTGGTGAGCCTGCACGCCCGGCTCACCCCGGAGACCGAGCACCTGCTCAACGCGGAGAACCTGGCGCTGCTGCCGAAGGGCGCGGTGCTGGTGAACTCGGCGCGCGGCGGGCTGCTGGACTACGCGCCGCTGCCGGAGATGCTGCGCTCCGGGCATCTGGCCGGGCTGGCGCTGGACGTCTACGACGAGGAGCCGCCGCCGGCGGACTGGCCGCTGTTCGACGCGCCCAACGTGATCACCACGCCGCACCTGGCGGGCGCGACCCGGCAGACCGCGGACCGGGCGGCATCGATCGTGGCCGCCGACGCGGCCCGCTACCTCGCGGGCAGGCGGCCGCGGCACGTGGCGAACCCGGAGGTGCTGGATCGGCTGGAGGAGCTGGGTCGGCTGGAGGGCCCGGACCGTCCGGAAGAGCCGGGCAGTCCGGAAGAGCCGGGCCGTCCGGAAGAGCCGGACCGGCCGGCGGAGTCGGGGCGGCTGGAGGACCTGCGGCCATGATCGTCGGAGTCGATGTCGGCACCTCGGTGACGAAGGCGTCGCTGCTGGGCCGGGACGGCTCCGCGCGAGTCACCCGCAGCACCCGCAGCACCCTGCACCGCTCGCCTGGCGGGCGGGTGGAGCAGGACCTCGACGAGGTCGTGGACTCGGTCATCACCGTGGTGCGCTCGGTCGCCGCCGAAGCGGACGTACCGGTGCAGGCGCTGGCGATCACCGGTCAGGGCGACGGGTTGTGGCTGCGCGACGCGGCCGGACGGCAGGTCGGACCCGGGCTGTCCTGGTTGGACGCGCGGGCGGCACCGGTGCTGGACCGCTGGGAGGCGCGGGGCGTGCTGCGCGAGGTGCACGCGCTGACCGGCTCGGGCATGTTCCCCGGTTCGGCGGGCCCGCTGCTGGCGCACGTCGCCGAGCACGAGCCGGAGCGGCTGGCGCGCGCGGAGGTCGCCGGGTACTGCGTTGACGCGATAGTGCAACGGCTCACCGGCGAGATCACGGTGGACGCCTCGGACGCCTCGCAACCGTTCCTGGACGTGCCCACCCGCAGCTACAGCACCGCGGCGCTGCAGGCCTGCGGGCTCGCCGAGTTCCGCGGGCTGCTGGCCGAACCCGCGCCGCCCGGGAAGTTGTTCGCGCTGGACGCGCGCAGCGCCGCCGAGCTCGGCCTGCCCGCGGGTCTGCCGGTCTCGGCGGGCCCGTTCGACCTGCCCGCTTGCGCGTTCGGGTCCGGGATGCGGGAGCTGGGCGACGGGGCGCTGGTGATCGGCACGACGCTGGGCTGCCAGGTGCTGGGCGAGCAGGTCACGATCGACCCGGCCGGGGACGCCGCGGGCATGTGGCTCGCCACGCCCAGCCCGGACCGGGTGCTGCGGGTGATGCCCGCGATGGTCGGCACCGCGAACCTGGACTGGGGGCTGCGGATGGTCGGCGCGAGCGTGGCCGACCTGGAGGACCTGCTGGCGGCGAGCCCGCCGGGGGCCGGTGGGGTCGCCGCGCTGTCCTTCCTGTCCTCCTCGGGCGAGCGGGCCCCGTTCGTGGAGCCCCGCGCCAGCGGCCAGTTCACCGGGCTGTCGCTGGAGACCTCGCCCGCGGACCTGGTGCGCGCGCTGTGCGAGGCGGTGGCCTACGCGGCGCGGCACAACCTGGAGGCGGCCGGGCTGACCGGTGAGGTCGCGGCCTGCGGCGGCGGGGCGCGGTCGGCGTCCTGGAGCCGGATCTTCGCGAGCGTGCTCGGCAGACCGCTGCACGTCCCGAAGGAGGAGGGCGTCGGCGCGCGCGGCGCGGCGATGACGGCGTGGGATTCGCTGGGCGAACCGGTGGATCGCGAGGAGTGGGCCACCGCCCGGCACGTGGTCGAGCCGGACCCCGCGGTGGCGGAGATCTACGAGCGCGGATATCGCGCATACCTGGAATCGATAGAGCGGGCCCGGCCGGTGTGGCGGTCGGGGGGAGGAGTGACCCGATGACTCGTCTGTACGACGATCCGGCGACGTTCACCGAGGACGCGGTGGCGGGGTTCGTCGCCGCGAACCCCGGCTACGTGCGCGAGGTGCGCGGCGGGGTGGTGCGGGCGCGCCGCGCCCGCCGGGGCAAGGTCGCGGTGGTCACCGGCGGCGGATCCGGGCACTACCCGGCGTTCTGCGGCGTGGTGGGACCGGGTTTCGCCGACGGTGCGGTGGTGGGCAACATCTTCACCTCGCCGTCCGCGGAGGACGCCTACTCGGTGGCGAAGGCCGCCGACACCGGTGCGGGCGTGGTGTTCTCGTTCGGGAACTACGCCGGGGACAACATGAACTTCGGCTTGGCCGTGGAGCGGCTGCGGCGGGAGGGCGTCTCGGCGCACAACGTGGTGGTCACCGATGACGTGGCCAGCGCCCCGGCCGACGAGGCGGGCAAGCGGCGCGGTGTGGTGGGCGACTTCGTGGTGTTCAAGGTCGCCTCGGCCGCGGCGGAGGAGGGCTACTCGTTCGACGAGGTGGTGCGGGTCGCCGAGCACGCCAACGACCGCACCCGCAGCCTCGGGGTGGCGTTCGCGGGCTGCACCCTGCCGGGCAGCGGGCAGCCGCTGTTCGAGGTGCCCGCGGGCCGGATGGGCCTGGGCCTGGGCATCCACGGCGAACCCGGTGTGTCCGAAGTGGACATGCCGTCGGCGTCGGAACTGGCGCGCGAGCTCGTCGACGGGGTGCTCGCCG
Source organism: Saccharopolyspora sp. NPDC047091 (assembly GCF_040643635.1). Taxonomy (NCBI): domain Bacteria; kingdom Bacillati; phylum Actinomycetota; class Actinomycetes; order Pseudonocardiales; family Pseudonocardiaceae; genus Saccharopolyspora; species Saccharopolyspora sp. NPDC047091. Next base: position 19,119 of record NZ_JBEYUS010000041.1, on the reverse strand, counting down.
AAGCGCCGGAGCGGACCGGGGAGAAGCCGCGGGTCGCGGCGATCCTCAACGGGCTCGGCTCGACCAAGTACGAAGAGCTGTTCGTGGTCTGGAAGACCGCGTCCCGGCTGCTGGCCGAGGCGGGCGTGGAGGTCGTGGAGCCGGAGGTCGGCGAGCTGGTCACCAGCCTCGACATGGCCGGGTGCTCGCTCACCCTGACCTGGCTGGACCCGGAGCTGGAGCGGCTCTGGCACGCGCCGGCCGATTCCCCCGCCTACCGCAAGGGGAGCATCGTCGAGTCCGATGTGGACGACGAGGTCGTGGCGGAGGCCGCCGAGGTCGTGGAAGCGGCCACCGCGGTCGCCCCGCAGGCCGGGCAGGACACCGCGAAGCTCGTGGTGGGCGGCCTGCGCGCGATCAGCGACCTGCTGCACGAGCACGAGGACGAGCTGGGCAGGCTCGACGCGGTGGCCGGCGACGGCGACCACGGCCGCGGCATGTCCCGCGGCAGCGGCGCCGCGATCGAGGCCGCCGAGCGGGTCGCCGCCGAGGGCGCCGGACCGGCCGCGGTGCTGGTCGCCGCCGGGGACGAGTGGGCGGCGAAGGCCGGCGGCACCTCGGGTGCGCTGTGGGGCGCGGGACTGCGCTCCTTCGGCGACCTGCTGCCCGACGACCGGGAGCCCACCGCCGAGGACCTGCTGGCGGGCGCTCGCGCCGCGCTCGAATCGGTGCAGCGGCTGGGCCGCGCCGAAGCGGGCGACAAGACGCTGGTGGACGCGCTGATCCCGTTCGTGGAGGAATTCGCGGCCGCGGTCGGCGACGGCGCCGGGACCGCCGACGCGGTGGGCCGCGCGGCCCGGGAGGCCACGGCCGCCGCCGAGCGCACCGCCGAACTGACCCCGCGCACCGGGCGGGCGCGCCCGCTCGCCGAGCGCAGCGTCGGCACCCCCGACCCGGGTGCCACCTCGCTGGCGATGGCGCTGAACCGGGCACTGGACGTCCTCAGCGGACGTGAAGTCGAACTCGACGCGACAGAGGTGAAGTGACGATGACCGAGAACACGAGCGGCTGGCGCATCGTCGTCGGTTCCGACGACGCGGGCATGGACTACAAGGACGTGCTCAAGGCCGATCTGGAGCAGGACCCGCGGGTCGCCTCCGTGGTCGACGTGGGCGTCGGCTCCGACGAGCACACCGACTACCCGCACGTGGCGGTGAACGCGGCCCGCAAGGTCGCCGCGGGCGAGGCGGACCGGGCGCTGCTGGTGTGCGGCACCGGGCTCGGCGTGGCGATCAGCGCGAACAAGGTGCCGGGCGTGCGGGCGGTGACCGCGCACGACAGCTACTCGGTGCAGCGGTCGGTGCTGAGCAACGACGCGCAGGTGCTGTGCTTCGGGCAGCGCGTCATCGGGCTGGAGCTGGCGCGGCTGCTGGCCGGGCAGTGGCTCGACCTGCACTTCGACGAGACCTCGGCCTCGGCGAAGAAGGTCGCCGCGATCGGGGAGTACGAGTCCGGGACGGCGTGTTGAGCCCAGTCCTCGAAGCCGAGCGCGCCGAGGTCATCCGCATCGCGCGGAAGATGGTCGACGACGGCCTCGTGGTGGGCACGTCGGGCAACGTGTCGGTGCGCAGCGGTGAGCTGGTCGCGGTGACACCGTCCGGAGTGGACTACGACGTGCTGACCCTCGCCGACGTCCCGGTGGTGCGGCTGGACGGCGCGGTCGTGGACGGCGAGCGGGCGCCCAGCTCCGAGCTGCCCATGCACCTGACCGCCTACGCCGATCACGGCGCCGACGCGGTGGTGCACACGCACTCGCTGCACGCCACCGCGCTGTCGCTGCTGCGCGACGACGTGCCCGCGGTGCACTACCAGCTCGCCGAGATGGGCGGGGTGGTGCGCGTCGCCGAGTACGCCACGTTCGGCACCGACCGGCTGGCGGCGAACATGTCGGCGGCGCTGGAGGGGCGCGGGGCGTGCGTGCTGCGCAACCACGGGACGGTGGCGATCGGCTCCACCCTGGCGGCGGCCTACAACCGGGCTCGGCAGCTGGAGTGGCTGTGCCGGTTGTGGCTCACCGCCCAGCAGGCCGGGCAGCCGCGCGTGCTGGACGACGACGAGCTGAACCGCTGTGCCGAGCAGTTCGCGTACTTCGCGGGGCGCTGAACCGCTTCCGCGTCAGGTGAATGGCCCATTCGACCGGGTTTCCGGGGCGGGTGGGCCATTCACCTGCTCAGCCGCGGAAGGAGGCGTAGTAGGCGGCCGCCATGTCCTGCGCGCCGTGGCCCGCCTCGGCGGCGCGGGTGAAGCGGGCGCGCACCGCCTCGGCCACGTCCAGGCGCAGCTCGCCCGCGGCCTCGGCGATCAGCCCGGCGTCCTTGCGGGCACCGTCCACTGTGAACGCCGGGGTGAAATCGCCGTCGAGGATGGCGGAACCCTTCAGGTGCGCGTACGGCGAATCGACCGCGCCGCCCTCGATGGCCTCCAGGAACCGGTGCGGGTCCACGCCCAGCGCCTCGGCGAGCGCGATCGACTCGCCGACCGCGTTCGTCAGCGACAGCACCCAGTTGTTGGCCGCGAGCTTCACCCGGGTCCCGTCGCCGCGCGCCGCATCGGTGCCCAGCCACAGGGTGCGCCCGCCGACCGCGTCGAACACCGGCCGCACCCGGTCCCGCACCTCCTCCGGTCCGGCGGCGAGCACGGTCAGCGTGCCCTGCTCGGCGGGCGCGCGGGTGCCCAGCACCGGGGCGTCCACCAGCGTCGTGCCGCCCGCGACGGCGGTGACCTTCGCCAGCCCCTCCAGGCCGATCGTGGCCATCTGCACCCAGGGCGTCCCGGCCGGGAGCGCGGCCGCGGCGGCACCGCCCGCCTCCACCGTGGCGTCCGCGTCCAGCAGCATCGTCACGAGCAGGTCCGCGCCGTCGGCTGCCTCGGCCGGGGTGCCGGTGACGGTGGCGCCGTCGGCGGCGAGCTCGTCGGCGCGGGCCCGGGTGCGGTTCCACGCGCGCACCGCGAACCCGTGCGCGAGCAGGTTGCGCGCCATCGGTGCGCCCATCGTGCCGGTTCCGAGGAAGGCCACGGTCGTCATCGCTGCATCCCAACATCTCGCGGATCGTGTTCCGGGGCGGTCGCGGCCGTCCCGGCGCCGATTCTCCTCGCCGGTGCCGCCGCCGTCCGCGCGGGCGCCGCGAGCGGTGGCGGGATCTTGTCGAGATCTGGCGTTGCCGCCACTCGAATCGGCGGGCGCCGCGCTCCATGCTGGTGGCAACCCACCGATCAGGACTCGACAAGGAGCCCGTCATGCGCGCACTTCTCCTCGCCTGCTGGAACATCGCCCGCGACGTCGCCTACGGCGTCGATGCCGGTCACGCGATCAAGCACGGCGCGACCCCGGCGCCGCAGCCCGCGCCGCTGGTGGCGCGCGACCGCCGCCCGCGGCTGGAAGTCCGTCCCCGGGTGCGCCGCCCGGTCGGCGGCGGGTTGAGCATGGCCCGCTGATCCGGGCGGCTCGCGGAATGGTCCGCCCGATTTCCGCAGGAATCCGCGGTCCGATCGTGGTCGAGACCATTCCGGTGCGCCGTTCGCCGGTTCTCGGATGCGGCTGATCGGCGCCGTTCCGCACACCCGGACGGACTTGGCGCGACCGCCGTGGAACGGGCGGAAATCACCGTCCACTGCACCACCCGCGTCCCTCTCACCAGTACCGATGTCCCTGATTCCGTGCAATAGCGTTCTCCGTCGCCCGCGCGGGCAACCGAATCGGAGCGAGACCGGAATGCGTTCTGCGACCCGGATGCGCACGCATCCGGGCCGTTAGAATGAGCCGATTCTCTCCGGTTCTACGGATCGGGCTGTCGATCCGGCCGCTCCGCGCGGTCCGCGCAACTGCCAGGAGGCGACGGAGGATGCAGGCACGCTTGTCCCCGGAGGCGGTCGCCCTGTACAAGTTCGCGGTATCCACTCCACTGTGGACCAATGGCGAGGCCGCCGCGGAGCTGGGCCTGACCGAGCACCAGGTGGCCGACGCCGAGAGCACGTTGCTGCGGCTGCGGTTGCTGCGCGTCTCCCCGGACGGCGATCGGGACCACGACGCGGTCGGCCCGGAGACGGCCCTCGCCGAGCTGCTGTTCGACGACGAGGCCGAGATCCGCCGCAGGCAGGTCGAACTGGCCAGGGTGCGCGGCGAGGTGATGTGCCTGCTGCCCACCTACTACGAGGGCCGCCGCGCGCAGCGCAGGCACGAGGCGATCGACGTGATCGAGGACGTCGGCACCATCAACCAGCTCATCGCCGACAGCGCCCGGCAGGCCACCCAGCAGGTGCTCATCGCGCATCCCGGCGGCGGGATGGACGCCGACAGCATCGACCGGATCCTCAAGGTGGACCTGGACATCCTGGCGCGCGGCATCGAGCTGCGGATCCTGCTGCAGCACTCCACCCGCTCGCACCCGCCGTCGCAGGAGCACGCCCGGCAGGTCTCGCACGGCGGCGGCATGATCAAGACGGTGCCGATCGTGCCGCGCAGGCTGCTGGTCTACGACCGGGAGGTCGCCTACATCCCGCTGGACGGCGAGGACGTCTCCAAGGGCGCGCTGCGCATCAAGGAGCCCGCCGTGGTCGACTTCGTCACGGCCACGTTCAGCTCGATGTGGGATTCGGGGCGGCCGATGGGCATCGGCGCCGACGACGAGGTCGACGACATCCGCTCCGAGCTCACCCAGGCCATCCTGGGCCAGCTGGCGACCGGCGCGAAGGACGAGCTCATCGCCCGCAGGCTGGGCATGTCGGTGCGGACCTGCCGCAGGCACATCGCCGCGATCATGCTGCACCTGCGCGCGGAGAGCCGGTTCCAGGCCGGCGCGCTGGCCGCCCAGCTGGGCCTGCTGCCGGACGAGGGATACCGCTGATCAGGCAGCGCGCGGCCGGGCGGAACTGCGAGATGTGGTAGTTCGCTGCCAGTCAGGAAGCTGACAGCGGGCACTTCTGGACTTCGTTGTGAAGCACCGACGATGATTGTTCCAACAGGGCGAGAGCGAATACCGAAGCGAATCGCCCGGAACCATTCGGACTTCATGAATTGAGGGATCGCAGTGAACGCCAAGACCACTTCCATGTTCGTCCTCGCCGGTGCGCTCGTCTTTCCCCACGCCGTCGAAGGAGCGTGGGCCGAGACCGGAGCGGACCCGGCGGTCGCGTTCGAATCCGCGCTCGGATTCGAGGCCCGCGACGGCAACGGGAACGGGTGGCGGCTGACCGACATCGCCGTGTGAGCGGCGTTCGACGAAACGGCCCCGGCGACGTTGCCGGGGCGTGGGAATGGGGATGCGGTGAATCCGGACAAGGTGCGCGGCCACGTGGAGATCGACCACGTCGTGGGGCCGTCGGACACCGCCGACCACTGGGGCGGTGATCTCCCGGTGCTGGCCACGCCGGTGCTGGTGTGGCTCAGCGAGCTGGCCGCCGTCGAAGCGCTGCAAGGGGCGCTGGACGACGACGAGTCGAGCGTGAGCGTGCAGCACGACGCCAAGCAGCTGACCACCGTCCTGGAGGGCAGCGTGATCGTCGTCCGGGTCACCTCCGTCGGCGCCTCGCACCAGGTGGCCGTGTTCGACGTCGAGGCCAGCGACCACAACGGCATCATGTTCCGCTCCATGCACGTCCGGGAGATCGTCAAGCTGCGCAGCACCCCCGCGCGCCACGGCGGGTACCACCGGTACCTCGACCTCGGCTAGTCCGCCGGGTCCTCCTGCTCCTCCCGCCCCGTTCCGGGGAGTTCGACCGCAATGCGCCCGGGATGCCGCACATCCGGGAACACCCGATCAACCCATTTGATTTCCGCTGCCGCGAATATCGCGCTCCACGTCGGATCGCGGGAACGGCAGACGCATTCGCCAAGCCATTCGTGCTATTCGGAAAGTGGGCGTCATGGACGTGGAACTGCTCGTGTTCGATTGCGACGGGGTGCTCGTGGACAGCGAGCGGCTCAGCGCGCTGGTGCTGCGGGAGATGGCCGCGGAACTCGGTCTCGCCCTCACCGCGGCCGACGCGCTGGAGCGCCTCCGCGGCCGCAAGGTCGCGGACTGGGTCGCCGAGCTCGCCGCCCTGATCCCCGGTGGCCTGCCCGCGGACTTCACCGAGCGGTTCCGGGCCCGCACGGCGGAGGCGTTCGACGCGCACCTCACCGAGATCCCCGGGGTCCGCCGCGTGCTGGACACGGTCGAGGTGCCGTACTGCGTCGCCTCCAGCGCCCCGCTCGCGAAGATCCGGCACACGCTCGGGATCACCGGCCTGCTGCCGTACTTCGGCGACCGCATCCACAGCGCCTACGAGGTCGGTTCCTGGAAACCGGACCCGGGCCTGTTCCGGCACGCCGCCCGGCACGCCGGTGCCGCGCCGGAGCGGTGCGTGGTCGTGGAGGACAGCCTGCCCGGGGTGCGGGCCGGGGTCGCCGCCGGGATGGCGGTCCTCGGCTACGCCCCGCCCGGGAGCGGAACGGCCCCGGTGCTCGCCGAGGCGGGCGCCCGCACCTTCACCGCGATGTCCGAACTCCCGCTGCTGCTGCACCGGGTGCGGGAGCCCGGCGGCACCGTTCGCCCGCTGACGCCCCTGCACGCCCGTTGATGCCCCTGCACGCCCGCTGACGCGTCCCCGGACGCCCGGAAAACCCTGTCACGGCACGAGAAGCGAGGTTGATCCTGTTGTCACGCGTACTGGAGCAGTTGCAGCGAACCCACGAATCGGCCGAGATCTGGTGGGACTCCTCACCGCTCGACTTCCCCGCCTGGCGCGACGGCCTGCTCGCCGGCGCCCCCGACAGCACCACCCGGCAGCGCTGGGCGTCCCGCCTCGACGGATTCCTGGACCCGGGCAGAGCCGACCGGGCGCTGGTGCGCGGGGTGACGACCAACCCGTCGCTGGTCGCCGCCAGCGTCCTCGCCGACGTCCCGCGCTGGGAATCGTGGCTGCGCGCCGCGATCCGCGACGACGAGATCACCGACCCGGAGGACGCGTTCGGCACCGTGTACGAGGAGGTGCTGCGCCGGGCCGCGAACTTCATGCGCCCGCAGTGGAACGCGACCGCCGGCCGCTACGGCTGGGTGTCCGGCCAGCTCGACCCGCGGCTGATGTTCGAACCCGAGCGGATGCGCGACCAGGGCAGGCGGTTCGCCGCGATCGCCCCGAACCTGATGGTCAAGGTGCCGGGCAGCGCGCAGGGCTACCAGGTGGTGCGGGCGCTGGTCGCCGAAGGCATCTCGATCAACGGAACGCTGTCCTACACGGTGCCGCAGTTCGCGGCCTGCGCCCGTGCCGTCGAGGACGGCCTCGCCGAAGCGCACGCGAAGGGCCGCGACCTGTCGCGCTGGCGGGCCGTGTTCACGCACATGGTGGGCCGGTTCGGCGCGAACGTGGACCTGCGGATGGAGGCCGCCGCCCGCGGGATCTCGCTGGAGACCAGCGACCTGCGGTGGGCGGAGCTGGCGATCCTCAAGCGCATCCACGGGCTCATCCAGGAGCGTTCGCTGCCGGTGAAGCTGCTGCTGTCCAGCCTGCAGACCGACGAGCCCGCCGACGGGTGGTTCAGCGCGCACCTGGAGCAGAGCTCCGGCGCCGACGTCGCCTACACCTGCAAGCCGAGCTTCATCGCCGAGCTGATCCGGCGCGAGGACGAGTTCGGCGGGTTCCGCCCCGACGGCATCGACCAGGAGGTCCCGCCGGAGGTGCTGGCCAAGCTGCTGCGGCTGCCCTCGTTCCGGGACGCCTACGCCGAGGACGGCATGGCACCGCCGGAGTTCGCGCACTACGGCTGCTTCATCTCCACCTACGCCGAGGTGATGCAGAACAACCGCGCGCTGCTCGACTTCGCCTCCCGCCAGCTGCACCACGCCGAGCGGAGCCGGACGCCGCTGCTGGCGACCTCCCGCTGATCCCCGGGAACCGAACAGGAGGAAACAGGAACATGCACCGGTCGATCGCGCTGTGGAGCCATCCCCGTTCGATGTCCACCGCACTGGAGCGGTCCTTCATCGAACGGGGGGACTTCACGGTCTTCCACGAAGAGTTCGCCTACGTCTTCTTCATGCACGAGCAGCGGGCCGACATCCCGCACAAGAACACCGACCCGGACCACCCGCTGACCTACCCGGAGATCCGGGACCGGATGGAGGCCGCCCGGGACGGGAACCCGGTGTTCCACAAGGACTTCCCGTACCACGCGCTGGACCACCTGCTGGCCGACCCGGGCTACCTGCTGGCGCAGACGAACACGTTCCTGATCCGCGACCCGGCGGAGGCGGTGCTCTCGCACGCCACCGTGCACCCCGGGCTGACCCGCGAGGTCCTCGGCTACGCGGAGCTGGCTCGGCTGTTCGACGAGGTCCGGGAGCTCACCGGGCGGATCCCGCCGCTGATCGACGCCGCGGACCTGGCGGCCGACCCGGCGGGCACCCTCGCCGCCTACTGCGCGGCGGCCGGCATCGACTTCCGGCCGGAGGCGCTCAACTGGTCCAGCGGCGAGGCCCCGGAGTGGAAGACGTGGAGCGGCTGGCACACCGACGTCGCCGCCAGCAGCGGAATCGCCCGCCCGGCCCGGAAGTACCGGGCCACCGCGGAGGACGACCCGCGGCTGCGGGAGTTCGTCGAGCACTGCCGCCCCTACTACGAGCACCTCCACCAGCACCGCATCCGACCGGCCGCGGTCCCGCAGCAGGGCCCGGGACCGGAACCGATCGACATCCTGCACCGGCCCGGCATCCCGCAGCAGCAGCGGACGGAGACGACGGCATGAGCATCCAGAAGGTCATCATCACCGGCGGCGCCAACGGCGTCGGACGCGCCCTGGTGCGGCGCTGCCTGGACGACGGGCAGACCGTGATCGCCTGCGACATCGACGAACCCGCCCTCAAGGAGCTCGCCGCCGAGCACGAGGGCAGGCCGCTGGAGGTGCACACCTGCGACGTCGGCTCGCACGAGTCCGTCGACGCGTTCCTCGACGTGGTCCTCGCCGAACACCCCGACGTCCGCGGCCTGGTCAACAACGCCGGCCTCTACCTGGGGCAGCCGGTGGCGGCCTACGACGACGCCACCATCGACCGGGTCATCGACGTCAACGTCAAGGGACCGGTGTGGCTGTCCCGGCGGTTCGCCGAGCACGTGATCGCGGCGGGGGAGCGGGGCGCGATCGTCAACCTCGCCTCCGTCGCCGGTGAGGTCGGCAGCTCCGACGCGCTGTACGGCACCGTCAAGGCCGGTGTCATCGGGCTGACCAAGTCGAACGCGATGAACTTCGCGCCGCTGGTGCGGGTCAACGTGGTCTCGCCCGGACTGATCATCCGCACCGCCATCGCGGACCGCATCCCGGACTACCGGTACGCCGAGTACAAGCGGCAGGAGCAGCTCGACGGGGACATCACCCCGGAGGCGGTGGCCGCCGTGTGCGCCTACCTGCTCGACGACGACTCCGCGCTGATGACCGGCGCCGTCCTGCGCGCCGACAACGGCTGCTACCCGCGCTGACCCCCGCTCCCGGCCCGCGCCGGCGGGCCGGGAGCACTTCCCCCAGGAGGCGGACATGACCGACGAACGGCATCCGGAGAAACCGCTCATCATGCTGGTGGGCATGGGAGACCTGTCCTCCCGCGTGCTCACCATGCTGCTGAACGACCCGGCGACCTCCCGCATCGTCGTCGCCGGGCGCGACGTCGAAGCGCTGCGCCGCCGCGCGAACCTGGCCCGGTTCACCGCCGCGAACCTCGGCACCCACGGCAGCGTCGACGCCGTGCACCTGGACCTGCACGACGTCGACGCCACCGCGGAGACCATCGCCCGGGTGCGGCCGGACATCGTGTTCATGGGCGCCTCGTTGCAGTCCTGGCGGATCATCACCCAGCTGCCCCCGGCGGTGTTCGCCGAGCTGGACCAGGCGCAGTTCGGCCCGTGGCTGCCGATGCACCTGACGCTCAACCACCTGCTGATGCGGGCGGTGCGCGACTCGGGGGTGCGGCCGGTGGTGGTGAACGCCGCGTTCCCGGACGCGGTGGGTCCGGTGCTGGACGCGGTCGGGCTCGCCCCGACCATCGGCGTCGGCAACGTCGCCAACATCATCCCGGCGCTGACCTACGGGTTCGCCCACGAGCTCGACGTGGACCCGGCGGCGGTGCGGCTGCGGCTGGTCGCCCAGCACTACTTCAGCCACTACGTCCCGCGGGCCGGAGACGCCGGCAACGGCGCCTACCACCTGGACGTCGAGGTGGACGGCGCACCGCCGAGCCGGGAGGTGCCGCACGAGGCGGTGTTCCGCCAGCTCGACGGGCGGCTCAAGCGCCTCGGCGGGGTCGACGGGCAGCTGCTCACCGCGTCCTCCGCGGTACGGGTGCTGACCGGCATCGCCACCGACAGCGGCGTCCACGCGCACGCCCCCGCACCGGGCGGCCTGCCCGGCGGCTACCCGGTGCGGGTGGGCCGCACCGGCGGGGAGCTCGACCTCGGCGACCTGCCCCGGGACGAGGCGGTGCGCATCAACGAGCGGTGCCAGGCCGCGGACGGCATCGAGCACATCGACGCCGACGGCACCGTCACCTTCACCGAGCCCGAGATGGCGATCATGCGGCGGTTGCTGGGCTACGAGTGCAAGACGATGAAGCTCGCCGACTCCGCCGCGCACGCCGACGAGCTCGCCGCGAAGTACCGCGCCTTCGCCGAATCCCACGCGTGACCCCGGTGGCGGCCTCCTCCGGGAGGCCGCCGCGGGACCCGAACCCACCAGCGAACGGAGGACATCATGACCGCGCAGATCCCCGCCAACCCGGCGTCCGTCGAGGACGGTGCCGCCCAGTACGTCCAGTCCTTGGTGGACCACTGGGACGAGCTGATCGACTGGGAGCGGCGCAAGGCGGGCGAAGGCGGTTTCTTCGACGCCCTGCTCTCCGGCACCGGTGCCCGCCGCGTGCTCGATGCGGCGGCGGGCACCGGATTCCACGCCGTCACCCTCGCCGAAGCCGGCTACGACGTGACGGCCGCGGACGGCAGCCTGGCGATGATCGAGCAGACCGCCCGCAACGCCGCCGCCCGCGGCGTGGAACTGCCGACGGTGTGCGCCGACTGGACCGAGCTGCGCTCGCACCTCGACGGCCGGTTCGACGCGATCGTCTGCCTGGGCAGCTCGTTCCCGCACCTGTTCGACGCGGCGGAGCGCGCCACCGTGCTCCGCGAGTTCTACGAAGCCCTCGAACCCGGCGGCGTGCTCGTGCTGGACCACCGCAACTTCGACGCCATCCGCGCGCACCGCTACCGCAGCAGCGGGAACTTCTACTACTGCGGCGGGGTGCAGGTGTCGGTCGCGCACGTCGACGCGGAGCGCTGCCGCTTCCGCTACGAGTTCGACGGCGAGGTCACCCATCACCTGGAGGTCTACCCGGTGCTCGCGGACGAGCTGGCGGGGCTGCTGCGCACCGCCGGCTTCGAGTCCGTCGAGCGCTACGGGGACTTCCGCGCCGAGTTCGACCCGCATGGGGCCGACTTCATCATCCAGGTCGCCCGCAAGTCGTGAAGGAACAACCCATGAACGCATCAACGCACTCCGCTGCGCCCGCGAAGCGCAGCCCCCTGGTCGGTTTCGTGGTCACGGTGCTGCTGACGAGCTTCGTCGCCGCGACCTACGGCTTCGGCTTCTACCTGTTCTCCCAGATCGTCACCGACATGCGGCTGGAGCTCGGTTTCGGCTTCACCGCCGTCGGCACCATCACCGCCGCCGGGCAGCTCGGCTTCCTGGTGTTCGCGCTGCTCGGGACCTGGCTGTCCACCCGCATCGGCGGCGGTTGGATGACCTTGGGCTCGGCCGTGCTGTGCGGGCTGTGCCTGGTGCTGGTGCCGGTGACCGACGACATCGTGGTGATCGGGGTGCTGCTGACGATCCTCGGCGGCACCGCGGCCTCGGTGTACGTGCCGCTGGTGGAGATCGTCGGCCGGATCATCAACTACGAGCACCGGGGCAAGGTCCTCGGCCTGATCTCCAGCGGCACCAGCTACGGCGTGTTCATCAACAGCATGTTGGTGCCCTCGTTCGTCAGCGACGACAACTGGCGCGGGCTGTGGTACGCGGTCGGCTCCGGGACGCTGATGGTCACCGCGGTCGCCACGTTCACGTTCTGGCGCATCGGAATCCTCTCCGGCACCGCCGACGAGTCCACGGTGGACTCCGGTGGTGACCGAGCGGAATCCGCCCGCGCCGGCTGGAAGATGGTGCTGGTCCGCTGGGTCGTGATCGTGTGGATCATGAAGTTCCTGAACGGCTTCGCGTCCATGCCGTTCCAGAACTACTTCTCCCCGTACCTGCGCGAGGACCTGGGCTTCGACATCGGTTTCGCCTCCACCGCCTGGGGCGTCATCGGGGTCGTCGGCATGGTCTCCGGCTTCGCCGTCGGCTGGCTCTCGGACAAGATCGGCGTCCGCGCCGCGCTCGTCCTGTGCTACTCGTGCTTCTTCGTGGCCGCGGTGATCCTGGTGGTCGCCCCGGTCGGCTTCCTGCCCATCGCGTCCGGCGTCCTGTTCGGACTCGCCTTCTACCCGATCTACGGACTGGTCCCCGCCTACGTGGCCAAGACCGCGAGCGGTGCGGCGGCGACCATCATCTTCGGCGTCACCAACGTCACCCAGGGCGTCGGCGGCATCGCGGGCAACTACCTGGCCGGCGCGCTGAAGAACCTCACCGGCGGATTCATGTGGTACTACGTCGTGATCGCCGTGACCACCGTGGTGCTGGGCTTCCTCACGCTCCAGCTGCCGCGCGAGGGATCCGTGTCCGACACCGCCGAACCCGCTCGCCCCGACGTGCCGGAGGCCGATCCGGCACCGGTTCCCCGCCCGATCACGGAGGTAGTGCGATGACCCTCGCTCCGAGCTCATCCCGTCCGGACGCGGAGGCCCGGTGGTGCACCTGCCATCCCGGCGCGACCGTCTGGCTGACCGGCCTGCCCAGCGCGGGCAAGACCACCATCGCCCTGGCCCTCGCCGGACGGCTGCGGGAGGAGGGCCGCCGCGTCGAAGTGCTCGACGGCGACGTCATGCGCACCACCCTGTCGCTGGGCCTCGGCTTCTCCCGCGAGGACCGGGAGGCCAACGTCGCCCGCATCGGGCTGATGGCGGAAACCCTGGCCCGCAACGGAGTTCTCGCCCTGGTTCCGGTGATCGCGCCGTTCGCGTCCAGCCGGGCCGCGGTCCGCGATCGCCACAACCGCAGCGGCGCCGACTTCATCGAGGTGCACGTCGCGACCTCGGTGGAGCTGTGCGCGGCCCGCGACGTCAAGGGCCTCTACGCCAAGCACCGAGCGGGCGGGCTCACCGGCCTCACCGGGGTCGACGCCCCGTACGAGGCGCCGGCCGACCCGGACCTGCGGATCGAGACCGACCAGCACAGCGTCGAGGAATCCGTGGTGAGCCTGCGGGCGCTGCTGTTCCAGAGGGGGTTGGCATGACGACCGTCGCCGGACCGTTCACCGACACCGCCGAGACGACCGGCCTGTCGCACCTGGACGTCCTCGAATCCGAAGGCGTGCACATCATCCGGGAGGTGCTGGGGGAGTTCGAGCGGCCCGTGCTGCTGTTCTCCGGCGGCAAGGACTCCATCGTGATGCTGCACCTGGCGCTGAAGGCGTTCGCCCCCGCGCCCGTCCCGTTCCCGCTGCTGCACGTCGACACCGGGCACAACTTCCCGGAGGTGCTCGACCACCGGGACCGCACCGTCGCCCGGCACGGCCTGCGGCTGCACGTGGCCTCCGTGCAGGAGTTCATCGACAGCGGCCGGCTGCGCGAACGCCCCGACGGCACCCGCAACCCGCTGCAGACCGAGCCGCTGCTCGACGCGATCCGCCGCGGGGGGTTCGACGCCGTGTTCGGCGGCGGGCGCCGCGACGAGGAGAAGGCGCGGGCGAAGGAACGCGTGTTCTCGCTGCGCGACGAGTTCGGCGGCTGGGACCCGCGCAGGCAGCGGCCCGAGCTGTGGCAGCTCTACAACGGCAGGCGCGCCCCCGGTGAGCACGTGCGGGTGTTCCCGCTGAGCAACTGGACCGAACTCGACGTGTGGCAGTACATCGAGCGGGAGCGCATCGACCTGCCGAGCATCTACTACGCGCACGACCGCGAGGTGTTCGCGCGCGGCGGGATGTGGCTGGCCCCCGGCGAGTGGGGCGGGCCGCGCGAGGACGAACCCGTCGAGACCCGCACGGTGCGCTACCGCACCGTCGGCGACATGTCCTGCACCGGGGCCGTCGACTCCACCGCGGGCACCGTCGCCGAGGTGATCGACGAGATCGTCGAATCGCGGCTGACCGAGCGCGGCTCGTCCCGCGCCGACGACAAGCTGTCCGAATCCGCCATGGAGGACCGCAAGCGGGAGGGGTACTTCTGATGGGCGTCATCGAGCGGAACCGCGAGATGTCCTTGCTGCGCTTCGCCACCGCGGGCTCGGTGGACGACGGGAAGTCCACATTGGTCGGACGGCTGCTGCACGACTCGAAGTCGGTGCTGTCCGACCAGCTGGAGTCCATCACCCGCGGTGCACCGGAGCACGGGACCGCCGCGCCGGACCTGGCGCTGCTCACCGACGGGCTGCGGGCCGAGCGGGAGCAGGGCATCACCATCGACGTGGCCTACCGGTACTTCGCGACCCCCGGCAGGCGGTTCATCCTCGCCGACACCCCGGGGCACGTGCAGTACACCCGGAACATGGTCACCGGGGCCTCCACCGCCGACCTGGCGATGGTGCTCGTCGACGCCCGCCACGGGCTCGTCGAGCAGACCCGGCGGCACGCCGCGGTCGCGGCGCTGCTGCGGGTGCCGCACCTAGTGCTGGTGGTGAACAAGATGGACCTCGTCGGCTGGTCCGAGCAGCGGTTCACCGAGATCGTCGACGAGTTCGTCCGCTACGCCGCCTCGCTCGGCGCCGGGGACGTGCTGGCCATCCCGATCTCCGCGCTGGAAGGGGACAACGTCGTCGTGCCCTCCCGGCACATGGACTGGTACGGCGGGCCGACCGTGCTGGAGCACCTGGAGACCGCGCCCGCCGACCGGGACCCGGCCGCCGATCCGGTGCGGTTCCCGGTGCAGCACGTCATCCGCCCGCAGACCCCCGAACACCTCGACTACCGCGGCTACGCCGGCCGGTTGTCGTCCGGGACGCTGCGGGTCGGGCAGCGGGTCACCGTGCTGCCGTCCGGGTTGACCAGCACCGTCGAAGCCATCGACGTGCTGGGCGAACCGGCGGCGGTGGCCCGCGCGCCGCAGTCGGTGACGGTGCGGCTCGCCGACGACCTCGACGTGAGCCGCGGTGACCTGCTGGTGCCGGTCGCGGACGCGCCGCGGCCGGTGCGGGAGATCGAAGCCACCGCCTGCCACCTGCACGAGCGGCCGCTGGTCGCCGGGCAGCGCGTGCTGCTCAAGCACGCGACGCGCACCGTGCAGGCGGTGGTGCGCGAAGTGCGGCACCGGCTCACCCCGGAAACGCTGGAACGCAGCCCCGCCCCCGGCGGATTGGAGATGAACGACATCGGCGGGATCGTGCTGCGCACCGCGGAACCGGTACCGGTCGACGCCTACGCCGAATCGCGGGCGACCGGATCGCTGCTGCTGATCGATCCCGGCGACGGCTCGACGCTCACGGCGGCGATGGCGCTGCCCTGATCCGGGGTTCCCGTTCCCACGCGGCTGGCATACTTCTCCGGATCGAAGCTGAGTCGATCAAGACGAATCGAGAGGGAGCCTTCGTGCAGGAGTGGGAACTCGGTCGAGTCCACCGCAGCAGCGCCGGTGACGTCCGCTGGGACGTGCTGGGCGAGGAGGGGAAGGAACCGGTCGTGCTGTTGCACGGCACGCCCTTCTCCTCCTTCGTCTGGCGGGGTGTCGCCAGAGCGCTCGCCCCGCACTTCCGGGTGCACGTCTGGGACATGCCCGGCTACGGGACGTCGGAGAAGCGCGACGGGCAGGACGTGTCGCTCGCCGCGCAGGGCCGGGTCTTCGCGGAACTGCTGGAGCACTGGGGATTGCAGCGGCCCGCGGTGGTCGCGCACGACTTCGGCGGTGCCGTCGCGCTGCGCGCGCACCTGTTGCACGGTGCCGAGTACGAGCGGCTCGCCGTCGTCGACCCGGTCGCGCTGGCCCCGTGGGGATCGCCGTTCTTCCGGCTGGTCGGGGAGAACGTGCAGGTCTTCGAACAACTGCCGCCCGCGATGCACCGGGCGCTGGTGCGCGAGTACATCCGCTCCGCCAGCCACCGCGGGCTGGACGACCCGCTGGTGGACGCGCTGGCCGAACCGTGGCTCGGCGAGCTCGGGCAGCCCGCGTTCTACCGGCAGATCGCGCAGGCCGACCAGTGCTTCACCGACGAGGTGCAGGGCTCCTACGACCGGCTGCGGATGCCGACGCTGGTGTGCTGGGGCGCCGAGGACACCTGGATCCCGGTGGACAAGGCGCACGAGCTCACCGGCCTGATCCCCGGCTCCGAGCTGCGGCTGATCCCCGGCGCCGGGCACCTCGTGCAGGAGGACGCCCCGGCGGAACTCGCCGCGGCGCTGTTCGCCTTCCTGCAGCGGAAGGACTGATCGCGGGCGCGCCCCGGGCCTACCCGGCCTGGGGCGCGAGCGCGCGGGCCGGCGCCGGGGCGGGCGCGGTGTGGAACAGCCTGCGGTAGGCCGTCGGCGAGGTCCGCATGATGCGGCTGAAGTGGTACCGGTAGGTCACGACCGATTCGAAGCCGACCGCCTCGGCGACCTCGTCCACCGGGTCCTTCGTCTTCTCCAGCAGCGCCAGGCTCGCCCCGATGCGCTGCGCCGCGAGCCAGCGCATCGGCGAACTCCCGGTGGCGTGGGCGAAGTGGCGCAGGTAGCTGCGCTCGGACATGTGCGCGGCCCCGGCCATCAGCTCCACGGTGAGCGGTTCGGTGAGGTGCGCCAGCGCCCACTCCATGCTGCGCGCCACCCCGTCGTCGGCCGGTGATCCGGCGACCGGCGTCTCCACGTACTGGGCCTGTCCGCCCTCGCGGTGCGGCGGGATCACCAGCCGGCGCGCCACCGTGTTCGCCAGCGCCGCGCCGAGGTCCTTGCGCACCAGGTGCAGGCACAGGTCCAGGCTGGCCGCGCTGCCCGCGCCGGTCAGCACGTCGCCCTCGTCGACGTACAGCGGCGCCGGATCGACCTCGACGCTCGGGTACCGGGTGCGCAGCAGGTCCGCGTAGCGCCAGTGCGTGGTGGCCCGGCGCCCGTCGAGCACCCCGGCGGCGGCGAGGGCGAACGCGCCGGTGCACGTCGACACCAGCCGCGCGCCGCGGTCCCCGGCCGCGCGCAGCGCCGCGACGAGTTCCGCGGACGGCGCCTCGTGCGGGTCGGCCCGGCTGGTGACGATCACCGTGTCGGCGGCCGCGAGTTCGGCGAGCCCGTGCGGGGTGCTCATCACCGCCCCGCCCGCCAGCGGCACCGCGCCCGAGTCCTCCGCGCACACCGCCAGCTCGTAGTGGCTGGGGATCAGGTCGAGCAGGTAGTGCCCGAACACCGCCGAGATCACGCCCAGTTCGAAGGGCGCGGTGCCGGTGGTCGGCAGCACGGCCACCCGGTGCTTGCCCGCGGACCCGGTCGCAGTCGTCATGGCGTGATCTTATCCGCGTGACGGGTTCTCGCCAGGACCGTTCGGCTTAACGGCGCCGTCATCCCGCCGCGGGCCGGGGGAAACATCCCGCGGGCAAGGTCGGGGCATGACCGAGCACCGCGGAATCCCGGCAGCGGCCCCCGTCCGAGGTGGCTGGACGCGCGAAGTCGTCGAACTCGCCCTGCTGTGCGCGGCGGCGGGCCTCGCCCACCTGCTCGCCACCGGACGGCCGACCGCCCCGTCGGTACTGCTCATCGCGGCGGGCGCGCTGCTCGCGGCCGGTGCCGCGGTGCGGTTCTCCTGGACGCGGCGCCCGGTGCCCCCGCCGGAGTTCGCGCCGGAACAGGTCCTCGGTGAACCCGCCGCACCGCGCGCGCTGTGGCGGCTGCGCGCCTCGGTGACCGACGACCCGGGCAGCCTCGCCGGGCTCGCGTCCGGGCTCGCCGGTCTCGGTGGCGACATCCGCACCGTGCACGTCCACCCGGTCGCCGACGGCGCGGTCGACGAGGTCCTGGTGCACGTGCCCACGTCCGCGGGCGAAGCGGACCTGGTGCGGGCCGTGGCCGACGCGGGCGGCCGCGACGTCACCGCCCGCCCCGCCGACGTGCGGGAGCTCGACGACGTGCCCACCCGGACGCTGCACCTCGCCGCCGACTTGGTGCGCGGGCGCGGCGACCTGGTGCGGGCGCTGCGCGGCACCCTCGGCCCGGTCGAAGTCCGCTGGCAGGAGCACTCGGCCGAACCCGACGGCGTCGACGGCCGGTGGCTGCGGCTGACCGTGCCCGGCGGCGGTGCGCTGGTGCTGGACCGGGCCGGTGCGGCGTTCACCCCGGCCGAGTTCGCGCGGGCGCGGGCGATGGTCGACCTGGCGGCGACCTGCCGGGAACGGCTGCGCCCCGAAGTGCGGGAACTCGTCACCACCGGCGGGGAAGCGCTGGTCCTGCGCACCGCGGACCGCGCCGACCTGGAGCTCGTCGCCGCGTTCCACGCCCGCTGCTCGGCCGCCACCCGCTACCGCCGCTACGCCAGCCCCGGCCCGGCCGGTGGCGACCGCGGACTGCTGCGGCTGCTCACCCCGGAACTGGGGCGGTCGCTGCTGGTGCTGGACGCGGACGGGCAGGTGGTGGCGATGGGGAACCTGATGCGCGACGGCACCGCCGCGGAACTGGCGCTGCTGGTGCGCGACGACCGGCAGCGCAGCGGCATCGGCACCCGGCTCGCCGCGGAACTCGTCGCGCAGGCCGACGCGGACGGGATGACCGCGGTGTGGGCGCACACCCGCGTGGACGACACGGCGATCGCCCGCACGCTGCGCGCGGCGGGGCTCAAGCTGGTAGGAGTCCCAGAACCAGGCGAGTGGAGCTGGTCCCGCACTTGCCGTGGGCTCGAACCATCGCGGTGAAGTCCCCGCTGCTCCTGTTGCGCAGTGCTCCGGTGGCGGAACCTCAGCGGTTCCCTCGCTGCGGGATCGATTTCACCGGTGGCTCCGCCACAGGAGAAATCGCTGTCCTCGCG
>NZ_JBEYUS010000040.1:0-56851 GCF_040643635.1 Saccharopolyspora sp. NPDC047091 | reverse complement strand
CGCCGTTCTCCAGCCGGACCAGTCTCGGGTAGCTGCTGCCGCCCTGGCGGAACATCTCGCCCTTCGAGATGTCCATCGGCACCGGGTCGGTCGCCGGCGGATCGGCCCAGGCGCTCGCCTGGTACCAGCCGGCGAGCAGCAGCACCGACAGCGCGGTGGCGGCACCGGCTCGTGCTTTCTTGCCGTTCATCGCGAACCCTTCGATCGAGGAGCGGCGCAGAACATATCCGACGGTGATCACGGCGTGAACCCTGTTGGCACATTTCCACCACTCCCCTGAACGGCGGTGTCGTGCTGGTGAAAAGCACCTGTCGAGACCGTTTCGGAGAGGAAGATCACCGCGAGAACGACGACGGCCCCGCCGGAATTCGGCGGGGCCGTCAGCTCACTCCTCGGAATCCGGTGGCGGTCCGCCACGAATCGAGTACAGCGCGTTCTCGAGTTCGTCGGGTTTCACGAGCACGTCGCGCGCCTTGGATCCTTCGGACGGTCCGACGACGTTGCGCGATTCGAGCAGGTCCATCAGCCGCCCGGCCTTGGCGAACCCGACGCGCAGCTTGCGCTGCAGCATGGAGGTGGAGCCGAACTGGCTGGTGACGACGAGTTCGGTGGCCTGCAGCAGCACATCGAGGTCGTCGCCGATGTCGGAGTCGACCTCCTTCTGCTCGCCCGGCTTCGCCGCGGTGACGCCGTCGGTGTAGTCCGGTTCGGCCTGTTCCTTGGTGTAGGAGACGACGCGGTGGATCTCCTCGTCGCTGACGAAGGAGCCCTGCACGCGCTGCGGCCGCCCGGCGCCCATCGGCAGGTACAGCGCGTCGCCCATGCCGATCAGCTTCTCCGCGCCCGGCTGGTCGAGGATGACCCGCGAGTCGGTGAGCGAGGACGTCGCGAACGCGAGCCGCGAGGGCACGTTCGTCTTGATCAGGCCGGTGACGACGTCCACCGAGGGCCGCTGGGTGGCCAGCACCAGGTGGATGCCCGCGGCGCGCGCCTTCTGCGTGATCCGCACGATCGCGTCCTCCACGTCGCGCGGCGCGGTCATCATCAGGTCGGCGAGCTCGTCGACGATGGCGAGGATGTACGGGTACGGCCGGTACTCGCGTTCGCTGCCGGGCGGGGCGGTGATGTCGCCGGAGCGGACCTTCGCGTTGAAGTCGTCGATGTGGCGCACCCGGTTGGCCTGCATGTCCTGGTACCGCTGTTCCATCTCGTCCACCAGCCAGCCGAGCGCGGCCGCGGCCTTCTTCGGCTGGGTGATGATGGGCGTGATCAGGTGCGGGATGCCCTCGTAAGGGGTGAGTTCGACCATCTTCGGGTCGATGAGGATCATCCGGACTTCTTGCGGTGTGGCCCGCGCCAGCAGCGACACCAGCATCGAGTTCACGAAGCTGGACTTGCCGGAACCGGTCGAACCCGCGCACAGCAGGTGCGGCATCTTCGCCAGGTTCGCGGTGACCATGTGGCCTTCGATGTCCTTGCCGAGGCCCATCACCAGCGGGTGCTGGTCACCGGAGGCGGTGGTGGAGCGCAGCACGTCGCCGAGCCGCACCATCTCCCGGTCGCTGTTGGGCACTTCGATGCCGACGGCGGACTTGCCGGGGATGGGGGCGAGCAGCCGCACGTTGTCGGTGGCGGCGGCGTAGGCGATGTTCTTGGTCAGCGCGGTGATCTTCTCGACCTTCACGCCGGGCCCGAGCTCGACCTCGTAGCGGGTGACGGTGGGGCCGCGGACGAAGCCGGTGACCTGCGCGTCGATGTTGAACTGCTCCAGGACCGCGGTGATGGCCTCGATCATGGAGTCGTTGGCCTTGCTGCGGGTCTTGGGCGCGTCGCCGCCGGTGAGCGCGTCGAGCGGCGGCAGCTTGTAGTCGCCTTCGACGGCGCGGCTGATGGTGAGCTTGCCGCTGTCGGCGGGCGGTTCCTCGGGTGCTTCGGCGGCGGCGGGGACTTCGGCGGCCTTCTTGCCGCGCGGTTTCGTGGGCGCTTCCTCGGGCACGTCGTCGAGGGAGAGCTGCTGCATCTTCTTGGTGCCGCCCTTGCCCTTCTTGGGCGCGGTGCCGGTGTCCTCGTCCTCGACGGGCGTGGAGCTCTGGCGGCGGCGGGAGGGGCGGCGCAGCTTCACCGTCTCCGGCTCGACCTCTTCGGTGAGCGGTTCGCCGTCCTCGACGGGCCTGCCGAGGAGCTTGGTGCGCAGGGTGGCGAGCGTGGTGTCGGTGAGCAGCATCAACCCGAACAGGCCGACGAGCACCAGCACCGGCACCGCGACCCAGCCGGTGAGGCCCTGCGCGAGCGGCCCGCCCGCGAGGAAGCCGAGCACTCCCCCGGCTTCCGGCCAGACCAGCCAGTCGCCGGGCGCGCCTTCGGCGATGTGCAGCACGCCGAGCGCGCTCAGGGCGAGCAGCACGGATCCGAGCACCACGCGCGGCCGCGCCTCCGGGTTGTGGTCGGTGCTCGCGAAGAACACCGCCACCCCGGCGACGACGACCGGCAGCACCAGCACGGCGTCGCCGATGACGAAGCGCAGCCCCCAGTCGAGCCACTGCCCGACGGGTCCGCCCGCGTGCCACCAGATGCCCGCGGCGGTGATGACGGCGGCGGCGAGCGCGATGATCGCGAGCCCGGTGCGGCCGTGCGCCGGGTCGATGTCCTTGGCGCGGCTGAGCACGCCGCCGACGCGGGGCTGACCGCGCTGCGGGGTGCTCTTCTTCGCCGGGGCGCGGCGCGGCGCGTGGGTGGAGCCGCGGCCGCCACCTCCGCCGGAGGTGGTCTTGCCGCTCTTCGCACCCGTGGTGCCGCTTGAGCTTCGTCGTGAGCTCTGGGCCCGGCTCCTCGAACCTGGTTGTGACTGGTTCTTGCGCTGGGCACCGCTCGTGGTCCGGCCCGCCATGGGTCTCACGTTATCTCGACGGGGCACCTCCCGTCACAGGCGGCACAGCGGCCACACGGGCGATCTGCCTCGGATGTTCCCGTCCCGCGTTCCTTCGGTCGGTGCTTGTGCCATCCTCTGTCGTCATGGTCGCCCAGCCCGTTGGTCCCCTGGAGCCGAGCCCGCGTTCCGCGCGCGCGTCCCGGCGGTCCCGCGCCCGCTCGTTCGCGCAGGCACCGCTGCTGTGGCGGGTGCTGCTGCGGATCGACCGGGCGCTGGTCCTGCTGACGGGTCGGCTGCGGGTCACCGGGGACGTGCCGGACGAGCTGCGCGGCGGGCCGCTGCTGCTGGCGGCGAACCACATCGGCAACATCGATGCGCTGGTGCTGATGGCCGCGTGCGGGCACCGGCGGCTGGCGCTGCGGTTCCTGGCGACGGGCGGCCTGTTCGAAGCGCCGGTGCTGGGACCGATGCTGCGGCGGTGCGGGCACATCCGGGCGAACCGCGGCAAGGCGAACGCGGCGGAGGCGCTGGACGACGTGGTGCGTTCCCTGGAAGCGGACCACCGCCCGGTGCTGGTGTACCCGGAGGGCCGGTTGAGCCTGGAGCCCGGCCTGTGGCCGGAGCGCGGCAAGACGGGCGTGGCGCGGATGGCGCTGGCCTCGTCGGCGCCGGTGATCCCGGTCAGCCAGTGGGGTGCGCACGAGGCCATGTGCTACGGGATGTTGCGCGTCGAGAGCGCCCGGGACGTGCGGGTGCTGCTGTCCTCGTGGTTCGCGGCGATCCGGCGGCGCCCGGTGCTGCAGGTGCACTTCGGGAACCCGGTGGACCTGAGCGACCTGTCCGCGCACCGCCCCGGCGACGCCCGCCGCGCCCGCGACCGCATCATGCGCGCGATCACCGCGGGCCTGATCCCGCTGCGCGCGGACGAGCCGGACGTCCCGAGCCACGAGGACCCCACCCGCCCGGTCACCGACCAGCGCAGCCCCTGGCGGCCGTAGTTCGCGGCCCCCGCCGTCACGCGCCGACCGGTCGCCTGCAGAACTCGCGGGTCGAGGGCAGCACCAGCAGCACGGTGGTCGCCGCGAGAACCAGCGGCAGCCCCCAGAACCGGCCGAGCATGACGGTCGCGTTGCCGAAGCCGGTGCTCGCCAGGTTGATCACGCCCAGCACGATGAGCATGATCCGCGCCCAGCGGCACCGGTCCCCAGCATGATCGCGGGCGGGACGACCAGCGCGGCGTGCAGCAGCACCGGGATCGAGAAGACCACGACCATCGGGTGCGGATCCACGATCAACGCGATCAGGAAGAAGCCTGCGGGCACCGCCACCCCCACCAGCCGGATCACCTGTGCCGGCCACACCGGCGCGGGCGCGGACTTCCAGCGGGCGAGCATCGCTCGTCCGGGGTGTTCGGGCGCGACCGGCTCCGGCGCGGTTCCTCCTCCAGCTCGGTTCGCGAGCACGGTATTCACCGGGATCGGACCGCGGGAGCGCATTTCCACTCGGTTCCGGTCCGCGGCGCGTTCACTGGGAATGGACGTGATCGGGCTGTTTCACGGAACGGCTGGTGGAATGCGAGTCCGCTGAGCAGACTGGCTCGGTCGGCGATCCACGGCGGACGCCGGAAACGGACATCGAGGACCGAAGTGCAGAAATCAGCGACCGCGACCGCGGTGACCGGCCTGCTGGCCGCGAGCCTGCTGTGCGCACCGGCGGCTTCCGCCGCACCGAATCCCTCTTTCGAACCCGCCCCCGTTTCCTGGGGTCCGTGCGAGGACGAATCCTTGCAGGAGGCGGGCGCGGAATGCGGAATGCTCGACGTCCCGCTGGATTACGCGAATCCCGGCGGGGAGCACATCTCGCTGGCGGTGTCCCGGGTGCGGCACACCGTGCCCGAAGACCAGTACCAGGGCGTGATGTTGCTGAACCCGGGTGGTCCCGGTGGTTCCGGCCTGTACCTGGCGGGCTTGGGCGAATCGGTTCCGCACGGCGCGGGCGCGGCCTACGACTGGGTCGGTTTCGATCCGCGCGGCGTCGGGTCGAGCGTTCCGGCGCTGTCCTGCGATCCGGGCTACTTCGCGCACAACAGGCCGGACTACCTGCCGACGACACCGGAGAAGGAGCGGGCGTGGCTGACCCGCACCGACGGCTACGCGGCTGCGTGCGGGAACACCGGCGGTGAGCTGCTGGACCACATGCGCACGACGGATTCCGTCGAGGACATGGAGAGCATCCGCAAGGCGCTCGGCCAGGACCGGCTGAACTACTACGGCTTCTCTTACGGCACCTACCTGGCGCAGGTGTACGGCACGCTGCACCCGGAGCGGTTGCGCCGCGTGGTGCTGGACGGCGTGGTGAACGCGGCGGACGTCTGGTACCAGGCGAACCTGAACCAGGACGTGGCGTTCGACCGCAACATCGGCATCTTCTTCGACTGGGTGGCCCGCTACGACTCGGTGTACCACCTGGGCACCACGGGCGATCAGGTCGAGCGGCTGTTCTACGCGGAGCGCGCGAAGCTGGAGGCGCAGCCCGCGGGCGGCGAGATCGGTTCGTCGGAGTGGACGGACCTGTTCCTGGCGGCGGGCTACGGCCAGACCGGTTGGGACAAGCGGGCGAAGGCGTTCGCGGGCTGGGTGCACGACGGGGACTGGCAGCCGCTGGTGGACATCTACGACGCGGCGAACACGCCCGGCGACGACAACGGTTTCGCGGTGTACAACGCGGTGCAGTGCACGGACGTGCAGTGGCCGCGGGAGTGGGCCCGCTGGCAGGCGGACAACTGGGCGACGCACGCGAAGGCACCGTTCGAGACCTGGGCGAACGCCTGGTACAACGCGTCCTGCCGGAACTGGGCGGCGCCCGCGGGGCAGCCGGTGGACGTGGACGGCGGGCAGGTCGACGGCGCGCTGCTGATCAGCGAGGAACTGGACGCGGCGACCCCGTTCCCCGGCGCGCTGGAGGCCCGGAAGCGCTTCCCCGGCGCGAGCCTGATCAGCCTGCCGGGTGGCACGACGCATTCGGGTTCGCTGTCCGGCAACGCCTGCGTGGACGACCGGATCGCCGAGTACCTGACGACCGGTGCGCTGCCGGAGCGCAAGCCCGGCGCGGGGCCGGACGTCACCTGCGAGCCGCTGCCCCAGCCGACGCCGGAGGACGCGGCGACGGCCGGGCCGAAGCGCCCGGAGCAGCCGCGGATCCTGCAGGAAGCCCTGCACCGCTGGCGCTGATCCGGTGACCGCGTGCCCTCCGCCCGCGCCGGGCGGAGGGCACGTCCGCCTCCGGGTCAGCTCGGGTCAAGGTCGGTGCAGCCGATCTCGTCGGGCAGCAGCGGCCGGAACAGCAGCCGGAAGCCGATGCCACCGCTGCCCCACCGGGTGCTGGGATCGGCCTCCCGCGCCCAGGCGGCCGCGGTGGTCGCGTCGCCGCCGGTGAGCACGGTGCAGCGGCCGCCGGGCACGCGCGATCCGTGCACGGGTGGCGGGAACGGCCAGGGTCGTCCGCCGGGCTCGCCATCGGCGTCGAAGGCGATGACGGCCAGCCGGTCCACTGCCGGAACCGGGGTGGCGGGCCGGGTGTCGCGCAGCTCCTGCACGAACTCGACGAGTTCCGGTGGCCCGGACGGCCGGTCGGCGAACACCAGCTCGGTGCGGTGCACGGCGCCGCCGGAGCGCAGGTCGACGTGCACGCTGGTGCTGTCGGGGACCGCGGCGTCGCCGTGCCTCTCGTCCGCGGCGAGCCCGGCTTCGTGCGCGGCCCGGTACTGCGCGTCCACTTCGGCGTCCTGGAGGTGGCTCGCCACGAAGGGGTGCAGCGAGCCGACCGGGGCGCCCGGCGTGATCACGGTGCCGTCGCCGTAGAGGCTGTAGTCGGGGATGGCCCCGCGGACGGGTTGCGGTGGTTCGGCGTGGACCCGCAGCAGCAGGCCGTCCCGGTCGCGCGGTGGTACATCGACGTCGCCGCACGCGGTGGCGGCGAGCAGTCCGGCTGCCGCGAGTGCGGGCAGCGCCCTGCCGAGTCGGAACATGAGCACCCCTCGGTGTGCCGTCCGCGCGGATCTCCGGGCGGCGTCGACGAGATCCGGTGCTCCCGCGCCATGCTCGCGGGAGCGCGGCGCTCACTGTTCCGGGACCGGCCGCGAAGATCACCACTTTTCCCCGTCATGACACGAAAAGAGCAGCGCACAGGACTGTCCGGCGGATCGGTTCCGCCGCGTTCGGCCCAGTGCGCTGCTCCGTGCTCAGCGTCCGGTGCTGCCGTCGAGCTGTTCGCGGATGATGTCGGCGTGGCCGGCGTGCCGCCCCGTTTCCTCGATGAGGTGGGTGAGCGCCCAGCGGACGCTGGGCCCGGAGCGCCCCGGGAGGGGTGCGGCGAGGTCCTCGCACCCGTCGAGGACGTCGTCGGCGCGCCGCACGGTGTCCCGGTAGCGGGCGAGAACGGTGGGGACGTCGTCGCCGGGCGCGGCGTGGAACGTGGCCTGCCAGTCGTGGACACGTTCGCCGAGGAACGTCGCGGCCTCCACGTGGGTGAGGTGGTTCAGCAACCCCAGCAGGTTGGTGCCGCTGGGCACGGCCGCGGTGCGGACCTGCGGTTCGGGGGCACCGTCGACCTTCGCGGCGAGCGAAGTCCGCAGGTAGCCGAGGAATCCGCGCAGGACTTCGGCTTCACCGGCACCGGTCCGGGGTGGCGGGGTGTCGCGGGACATGCGGTCGGTCCTCCCGGTTCAGCCGTCGGCGCGGCGGATCACCAGCACGTGGTCGGTGAGTTCGGCGGTGCTGCCGTCCGGTCCGGTGGCGGTGCGCCGCGGTGAGTCGGCGCGCTCGACCGTCCAGGTCCGCGGGTCGAGGCCGATGCCGTCGGCGACCTCCTGCGGCGGCGGGTAGCGCAGGTCCGGGCTCTGGTCCCAGGACCACGGCGCGGTCGACCCGTGGTCGACGACCAGCAGCAGCCCGCCGGGGCGCAGCGCGTGCGCGGCGGCGCGCAGCACGCTCGCCCGGTCGAGGTCGAACGGGGTGTGCAGGTAGTGCGCGGAGATCAGGTCGTACTCGCCCGCCGGGAACCCGCCGCCGAGGTCGTGCCGCGCGGCGGTGAGCCGGTCGCCGAGCCCGCGGTCGTGCGCCAGCGCGGTGAGCCGGTCGGCGGCGACGGCGGAGATGTCCACGGCGGTGACCCGCCAGCCCTGCTCGGCGAGCCACAGCGCGTCGCCGCCGCCTCCGCACCCGAGGTCGAGCGCGTCGCCGGATCCCGGGCCGGGGACGGGTCCGGGTCCGGGTCCAGGGAATCCGGGTCCAGGGACGATCTCGGTGAGCCGGAGGTTCGGCTGCGGCTGCGGCTGCTCGGCCCGCGCGGCGTACACGCCGTCCCAGAACTCGTGCGCGTCGGTGCTGCTCATCGGTGCCCCTCTCATCGGTGGACGCCAGTCTCACCGCGGGAGCGCGCCCTCCGCACGATTCCTTGCCACCCCGGCAAAAACCCACCGCGAAGACCCCCGTCCCGGCCGGTGGGCTGTCGGGGAGGTCGCCGCACCGGCCGGGCGTCCCGGGGCGAGGGGTCGGAGAGGGGATCTCGCCCCGGGAGTGCGCGGGAGCGGTCAGGGCCGCTCGCTCTTCAGGGTGTCGTTGCAGTCGGGGCAGGTGGGCGCGCGGCACCAGTCGAGTTCGCAGGGCTGGGCCATCGCGAGCCGCCGCCCGCACACCGAGTCCTCGGCGGGCTGGTTCTCCCAGCGCCGGCCGCGGAACGCGTGCCGCACGAGGTCGCCGGAATCCGGGACGGGCAGCCAGAAGTGGCGTTCGGGTTGCCGCTCGTGGCTCACGCGGCGAGCCCCGGTGGTTCGTCGGCGAGCGCGATGACGGCGCCGACGCTGACGAAGACCTCGTCGGGCGGGGCGACGACGGGGACTCGGCCACCCGGACCCCCTTCGTCCACTGTGGAGGAGAACAGCGGCGTGACCGCGGTGGCGCGCCCGAGCGCCGAGCGCCGCCCGATGGCCGAGGCCCGCCGGACGACCACGCCCCCGCCGGTGGCCGAATCCCGGCCGGCCGCACTCCCGTCGAAGGACGCGCCTCCGCTGGTGGCCGCGACCGCGCTCCTGCCGGAGGACGCACCCCCGCTGCCGGCCGAGCCCTGTCGCGCCGGTGCACGCCCCGCCGGGAGTTCGGTGATCGATGCGGTTCTCCCCGGCACGGCGCGGAATCCGGCGGCGCGCAGGGTGCGCCGAGCCTT
The DNA here is from genome assembly GCF_040643635.1 of Saccharopolyspora sp. NPDC047091. Lineage (NCBI taxonomy): Bacteria > Bacillati > Actinomycetota > Actinomycetes > Pseudonocardiales > Pseudonocardiaceae > Saccharopolyspora > Saccharopolyspora sp. NPDC047091. The sequence continues at coordinate 47,760 of NZ_JBEYUS010000040.1, read as the reverse complement.
GCGGCGGGCGAGCCTCGCGCGGACGGTGCGCGAGTCGAGCGCGAGCGCCAGCCACGGCGCCGCGGCCGTGGCCCCCATCAGCACCAGCACGAGCGGGCCTTGCGTCGAGGACATCCGAACCCCCTGTCGATCAATGTTGACGCAAAACTATTTATGCAAATGCGGTTTAGCTAGTCGCCTGATCGTGTAGTTCCGCTGCGATTGCTGATCGCGGGAGACTGATCCGGCCAGTGAAGATCACGACGGAGGCGGGATGGCGACACCGACGGTGCGGCGGCTCCAGCTCGGCAACGAGCTGCGCCACGCACGGCAGAAAGCCGGATTCGAGCAGCACGAAGCCGCGAAGGAACTCGACTGCGCGGACAGCAAGATCTCCCGGCTGGAACTCGGCCAGGGCGGCATCACCAAGGGCGATCTCAAACTGCTGCTGGAGTTCTACGGCGTGGACCCGGCGGACATGCAGTGGATGTTCGAGCTCGCCCGCACCCGCAGCACCCGCGGCCGCTGGACCGGGTACCGGGCCGTGTTCCCGGAATGGTTCCGGATGTACGTGGATCTGGAGACGGACGCGGAGAGCATCCGGCACGCGCAGACCGAGATCGTGCCGGGACTCCTCCAGACCGAGAGCTACATCAGAGCGCTGCACCCGGGTTCCGTCAGGGCCGACGACGGCAGCGTGGACCGCGTGATCGAGTCACGCCAGGAACGTCAGAACCTCATGGACCGGACGGAACCACCGGTCATGCGGTTCATCCTCTCGGAGTCCTGCTTGCGCAGGAAAGTCGGGGACGACGCCGTCATGCGCGAGCAGCTCAGCCACTTGGAGAAGACCGCGCAGCGCGACGACGTGGACATTCAGGTCATGCCGTTCGACGCGGCTACCCAGACCGGCGGAATCTCGTACGACTTCACGATCCTCCAGATCCCGACCTCGGGGATCTCGTCATCCCTCGAGTTCGTATACGTCGAGTGCTTCGATGACGCTCGCTACTTGGATGACAAAGACGCGGTGGCGATGTACGACCGGTTGTGGAGTCGACTGCAAGCAGCTGCGCTCGGCCCGAAGGAGTCGCAAGATCTCATACGATCGGTGGGACAGCAGTACTCGTAGTGAACGAGGAGTCCCAGCATGACCGAGCGCGACCTCACCGGTGCCACCTGGTTCAAGAGCAGCTACAGCCCGACCCAGAACGAATGCGTCGAAGTGGCTCTGATCCCCGGCGGCGCCGGGGTCCGCGACACCAAGGACCGCGACGGCGGAACACTCACCTTCAACCACACCACCTGGTCGGCCTTCCTCGGCACGCTGAAGGACTGACCTCCCCGGGAGGCGGGACGCCTACCTCGCGAGGATGGGCGGCCCGCCTCCGATGTCAGGTCCAGCACGCCGAGCTCGCATTGAACGAGAGGCCAGCATGTCCGAGCAGAACCTCACCGGTGCCACCTGGTTCAAGAGCAGCTACAGCAAGACGCAGAACGAATGCGTCGAGGTCGCCTTAGTCCCCGACGGCGCCGGGGTCCGCGACACCAAGGACCGCGACGGCGGAACCCTCAGCTTCAACCGCACCACCTGGTCGACCTTCCTCAGCACCCTCAAGGCCTGATCCCCGGAGCCGTGGGCCGCCCCTTCCTCGTGCGGGTGGACGGCCCGCCCCACCACCGCAGTTTCGACCCGCCGAGCTCGTGCAGAACGAGAGGCCACCATGAACGACCGCGACCTGACCGGCGCCACCTGGTTCACGAGCAGCTATAGCAATTCGCAGAACGAATGTGTTGAAGTGACCTTAGCTCCCGGCGGCGCCGGGGTCCGCGACACCAAGGACCGCAACGGCGGAACCCTCACCTTCAACCGCACCACCTGGTCGGCCTTCCTCAACACCCTCAAGGCCTGACCGCTCCGGAAAGACCTGCGGGCCGTCCCACCACCCACACGGCGGGACGGCCCGCTTCCCCACCCCGAACTGCTCCGATCAGACGGTGAGTAGTTTCCCTCTCTCCACCTTCTCGCCCGTTCGGTACCGTCCCGCCGGACGTGATCGATGGACAACGGCGAAGGTGGCGAATGGTGTACGGCGACGCGCACGTCCTCCGCGAGCACGAGAACGAGGCCCCGGCCGTCTTCGGAGCGGAACAGCTCCCGGACGACGCGGAAGACGACCAGCCACCACGGCAGGCGTTCCTCCCCGCCGAGCGGATCACCGACCGAAACCAACCGGTCACCCTCGAACTGCGCGCGCTCACCGACGGCACGACGGCGATGCTCGCGTTCACCACGCTTGAGGCGCTGGTCACGGGATGCGGCGAAGCTCAGCCGTGGATCGCGGTCGAGGAAACCTCGGTGCCCGATCTCCAGCGGCGCTGCGGCGCCGGGCAGATCCTCTGGGACGTGTCGGTGCCCACCGAGCAGCGCCGCGACGAGGTGTCCCACTGATGGGTGTCGAAGCCGAACCCCAGGTTCTGGAACAGGTAGCCACGACCCTGCGCAACGCGGAGACCGATCTCGACGCGGGCGCCACTGCCCCGCCACAACCCCAGGCCGGAGACATCACCGAGCTGCTGTCCGCGACGCTGGAGCTGCTGTGCGAAGGCATCGGCAACGTCGCCGCCGGTGCGGGCGGGCTCGGCCAGGCCGTCACCGAAGGCCGCGCGGACTACCAGACGATCGACTACGACCAGGCGCTCAACCTGAAGCGCGCGCACTCCGGGGGCTGACCGTGGACGAACTCGACACCGAGATCAAGGGCGACCCGGAGAGCTTCACCGCGACATGCCAGTGGCTGCGCGACACCTCGGCGAACATCGAGCACGCCGAGCAGGATTACCTCCGGGCGCGCGGTTCCTCCGAAGCGGGCTGGGCCGGCGCGGCGGGCGACGCGTTCCGTGACGTCGCCTTCCAGGGAGCGCGGATGGCGGGCGACACCGTCCAGGCCGTCACCGAGGTGTGCACCGCGATGGAGATTCACGCCGACGACCTCCGCACCGCACGCGCCCAGATGCAGCGCGCCCGCGACGCCGCCCTCGACGGCGGCCTCACGATCCACGGCTTCAAGATCCAGCCGCCCGGTGAGGCACCGCCCGAACCGACGCCGCTCCCACCCGACGGCTCCGCCACCCAGCGGCAAGCACAACGCCACGAAGCCGCCCTGGCAGCCATGGCCGACTATCAACGCAAGATCACGGCCTACCGCGAAGCCGCCGACACCGTCGCCCAGGCCAAGAAGACCGAGACCAACTCCCAGAACGTCGTCGTCCGCTCCATCGCGGGCATCATCGACCCGGTCAAGCTCGGCCTGAGCTTGGGGGATGTGTCGACGGGGCTCACCGCTGCGATCGCAGCTCGAACCTCGACATGGACGCAGGTCGCCAAGCAGGTCAAGCCTGCCGCCGAGCTCGCCTCCAAGTTGGCTCAGAACACCAGCATGAGCGCGACCGGCCGCTTCACCGCAGCGCAAATAGCCGCTGAACGGAGCACGGCTCACGCCAGTGCACTGGCTGAGGCATACCCGACTCGGATCGCGGCGTCCATCGAGAAGCACGTGCCCCGTTGGCTGAGTTCGAGCCTGGACCAGAAGGTCATCCCGGAACGGGTTCCGACTCCGAGCAACTGGCTACTCAAAGGATCGACCAAGCTCGGCAAGAGCATCCCCGTCGCGGGCGTCCTCTTCACAGGTGCGGGCGTGTACTACGACATCGACAACGGGAAAGATCCGACGCAGGCGATCGCTTCCGGTGGAGCATCCTTGGTCTCCGGCGCCGTCGCGGGCGCCATGATCGGTGGCCCGGTCGGAGCGGTCGGCGGAGCGATCATCGGCATCGGGGTTGGCATCCTGGTCGACGAAGGATGGAATCTGCTCGACTGATCTCCGTTCCCCCGTCCAGGAAGGAAAACGGCCCAGTGCCCCAAGCAGCACCTCGACCGGATGTGACGACCGGAACCCCACGACCACCTCGCGCACCCGTGGTGATCAGTCCGCAAGAGCCCGGCGAACGGGACCCGGCACGGGCGCGCTTCCCGCCCGCACCACGCGGCGCGGGCCCAGTTCTCGAATGGTTCCAGGAGTCGAGCTCGAACGGCATCAAGTCCGGGCTGTTCGTCGCCTTCCTGATCGCCGCATTCCTGTCGTTTAAAGACTGGGGATTCGACTGGATCACCAGCTGGGGCCTGTGGGCATTCGTCCTCGCCCCCGTCCCGATCTTCTACCTCTACAGCCGCGGTGGGGGTCTCTCGGCCGGGGCTGACTGGTTCGCGACCAGCCGCAGACGTCACGTGCAGCTCTACGAGCTGACGAAGGTCACCATCACGAACCCTGCGGGCGTAGACGCATGGGTACTCGAACTCACCGATCGGCGCGGTGGTTTCGCCGGAGTCAAACTGCGCGAAGCGCAGCAGAACCGAGCACTGTGGGACCTCGTTTACAACGGCATCGTCCACTCGGTGAACAGCGGCACCGCCACCGCGAACGAACTCGCGCTCGACAAGCTGCGGCTGCGGTGACAGAACAGGCCCGGCCACACTCCCCGCGCGCAAACCCGATCCAGCCACCGGACTGCCGCGCCTGCCGCAAGCGCCGGTACTCGTCACCTGGCGGACCGAGGGACGCACTCGACGCACCTTCGCGCGCTTCCCGCCCGCGCCGCCGGGCGAAGGACCGATCTTGGCGTGGTGCCACGGCATGGACACCGGCCTACTCAAAGCGGGCCTGTTCGTGAGCGTGCTCGGTGTGCTCCGCTACTGCTGGCTCGACTGGGGATTCGAATGGGCGCGGACCTGGTGGCTATGGCTGATCCCCGCCGCCGCTGCCGTCCCGTTCTACCTCCGTGGCCGCAGCGAGGGGTACTCGGCCGGAGCCGACTGGTTCGCGAGCAGCCGCACCACGTACGTCCGGCTCTACAAGAGCTGCTGCGGATCGACATCGAAACCTCCGCCGAGGACTACGAGCCCTGGCTCGTGCTCACCGACGGATACGGCGGTTCCGCCCGCGCTCCGCTGCACCAGATCCAGCGCAACCGCGCGCTGTGGGACCTCGTCTACAACGGGATCGCACACTCCGTGCACCGAGGCCCCGCCACCGCCACCGGCCGCGCCCTGGACCTGCTGAAACTCCGGTGATCGCCGCGAGCAGACGGTCACAGCCCCAGATCGAGCGCGTCCTGCGTGTCGCTCCGGCAACGTCTGCCCCGCGTCGAACGAGAGCCCCCTCTACCTCAACGTCGAGATCCCACCCGGAGGCCCCCTCACCTTCACCCGGATCTTCGAAGTCGCACCCGAGCCGGGTGAGCTGCGGATCTCCGTCGCACCGCGTTCCTACGCCACCGATACCGCGTACTTCAGCGGCCGATTCTGATCTCCCGTCAGCGGTCGGCGCATCCACGGCGGAAATGCCGGACGACACCGAGCACGCAGTTCAGGCGAGAACCACACCTCCGGGTGACCTTTCGCAGAAGCGCGGACAGCGCGGTCTCCGGGTGGGAACGATCTTGCGGACTCGACGTTCCGGCGTGCGCGCCGGCGTCACTCGTTCCGCACGTTCTCCCCGGAGGAAATCCCATGTCCGCAGTGGTCCCGCCGCCGACGACCCCGAAGAACGGGCTCGGCACCGCCGGGTTCGTCCTCGGTCTGCTCGCCCTGCTGTTCTCGTTCATCCCGATCATCGGCCTGATCGCCTGGCCGCTGGGCATCCTCGGGCTCGTGTTCGGCGTCATCGGCATCATCCGGGCGCGCAACGGCCTGGCGAACAACCAGGGCATGGCGATCACCGGCACCGTGCTCGCCGGGATCGGGCTGGTGATCTGCTTCGCCTGGGTGGGCCTGTTCGGCTCCGCCGTGAACGAGGCCGCGAAGCAGTCCGAGTCCGCGGGCGTCGCGGCGCAGCAGGACGCCGTGCCCGCCGCCGACGACCCGGCCCCGGAGGTCATCGAACTCGGCTTCGGCCAGACCCACACCTGGCGCGGCGGCGAATCCGTGCAGGTCGCCGAACCGAAGGAGCACCAGGGAAACCCGTACCTGCACGACTCCGGCTCCCGCGCCGTCGCGGTCGACCTGACCATCACCAACGGCACGACCGACGAGATCAACCCGATGTTCTGGAACATCACCGCCACGCACGGCGGACGGCCCGCCCAGTTCTCGTTGGAGGACCGGTCGTTCGTCAACGCCGAGGTCCAGCCCGGCGGCACCCTCACCATCACCCGGATCTTCGACGTCGCGCCGGAGCAGGGCGACCTGCGGATCTCCGTCGCGCCCAGCCACTACGCAGCGGACACCGCCTACTTCCACGGCGACTTCTGAGCCGCACCACCGATCACCTCGCCCTGCCCCTATCGGGCGGGGTGATCACCGGCCGCCGAACGCCACCCCGAGCACGGCGGCGCACAACAGCACGGCCCAGACGCCGAGCACGATCCGCGCGAGCACCCGCCGCCACGTGAGGACCCCGATCAGCACCGCCGTGCCCGCTCCCGCCAGCACCGCGTACATCGACACCCAGAGGGTCGCCAGGTTCCGCTCGATCTCGCTGCCGCCGAAGCCGCGCACGGTGACCGGGAAGACCACGCACCACGCCGCGACGCCCAGCGCGAACAGCGCCCAGCCGACCACGTGCCCGAACACCGCGCCGAGGATCCGCAACCGCTCAGCTCTCGTGGTCTTCACGGACGTCCCTTCTCCACACCCGCGACGACGCGAGCCATTGATTCGAGCGACGTCCGCCTGTCCCAGTAGTCCGTGTGACCCCCGCCCGGATCGGTCTCCAGCGAGCGCGCGCCGAAGTGCGGATCGGAGGGGTTCATCCCGAACCAGTGGTCGTCCTCGCCGTCGAAGAAGTCCCGCGGATCCAGCGACGGCGTCCACGAGTCGATCGCGTCCCGGCCGGACGTGCCGGACCAGACGTGCTCGGGCGGCACGCCGAGTTCCCGCGCGTGCTCCACGCCGACGCCCGGCGAACCGAGGAACACGATCTCGTCGGTCGCCAACCCGTGGTCCCGCGCCGCGTAACCGACCACCGTCGAGCCGTAGGAATGCCCGAGCACGGTGTTGTGGCCGGGTTCCCCCTCATGCGTGGCGCGCAGGCCCTCCTGGAACCGGGCCAGCTCACCCTTCGCCTCGACCGCGAACCCGTCCTGCCCGGCGGAACCGAGATCGTTCGGCGATTCGTACCCCACCCAGGTCACCGCGGCCACCGGTGCACCGCCCGCGTGCCGTTCGGCCAGCAGGCGCAGGCGTTCATCGCGCTCCAGGGCGTCCTTCGCCCCGTCGAGGTCCGAGTAGGTTCCGGGAACGCTCGTGACGACGTGCCGGGCGGTGTCCGGGTTCCCGCTGGCGATGATCAACGTCCCCCGGCCGTGCGCGGTGGTGTCGACGCCCAGCAGGTACTTCTCCGGTGGGCCCGTCAACCGGTCGTCGATCATGTCGAGGAAGTGCACCGTCTCCCGCAGCTCCCGGATTCGCGCCAGTTGCGCGGCGGGCCTGCCGCCGGGCGCGGACCGCGTCGTCTCGACCAGCGCCCGCAACTCGCCCACCTTGCCGAGCAGATCAGCTCGTCGCCCGGCCAGCAACGCCCGGTTCGCCGAATCCCGCGCCACCACCGGAACCCCGTCGGTGCGTCCGACCAGCTCCGGGAAGCGGTCGAGCAGATCGGTGCGCTGCGCGGAGGTCAGTGCCGACCACATCCCGTGCACCGCGTGCGGACCACCGAGCACCGCCTTCTCCACCAACGCGCGGGTGGCGCCCGCCGCCCAGTCGTCCAGCGCCCTCGCCATCCCCGCGAGGCCGATCGCCGCCGGGCTGGTCGCCGTCGCCGCGGCTTCGCCCCACTCCGCGTGCAAGCCGATGGCTTCCAGCCCCGCGCCGTTCGCGCGCAGTCCCGCCAGCAGCCTCTCGTGGGCGGTGGCTTCCAGCCGGCGCGCGTCGGCGACGGTCTGGGCGGCTTCCGCGTAAGCCGCCTGCTTCCGCGGATCCACGGGTGGCGATGTGCCCGGCAGGCTCGACTCCGGGAGCCCCACCGACGCACCAGGCGGGTGGATCGTCGCGTTCAACACGATCAACCCGGCCTCGTGCGCGATCCCCTCCGCCTGCCGCATCCGCGCCCCGACCGTGTCGAGATCATCGGCGAAGACGTGCAACACGCGCGACAGGTTCGCGCAGAGCTCGGCCAATTCGACGATGTCCCGCCCGTTGCGGGTCGCGGCCGAGCGGAACGCCTCCGACGCGGCCCCTTCCCATTCCGATTCGGATTCGGAACGGGTCCGGAACCATCCGGAAGCGACATCGTCGACACCCGCCGCGTACCGCCCCATGGATTCGGCCACTCGGCGAAGCGACTCCGGGTCACCTGCGGTGAAAACGTTGAGGCTCATCGTTCCCCCGAACGATCGCTCGAATCCTCAGCGGTGGAACAACCGCTCGTTGTCCGCGTCGACCGCGGCGTAAGCGGAGCCGTTCGCGTGCAGCCCCGCCGAGGTCCGCTCCGCGACCTCCAGCGCTCCGGCCGCGGCACGGACGAGCTCTGCGATCAGCGCGGTCACCGCAGCGGAGGACGGACCCGCATCCGCTTCCGGCGGCGGACTCGTCATCACCATTCCCGCGGTGGAGCCGTGCAGGTCGAACGCCAACCGGTCGATCACGTCCGGGTCGACTCGAAATCCCATGGTGCACCCCTCGACAAGCCGGAGAGCCATTGGATTCGAAGGTAGCGAAGCGCCGGATTTCACCATAGCGGATATCTACTCATCACACGATCAGCCGGTACCGCTGACTCCGCAGATCAATTGATCAGCGTTCGGCACTACGCGCGGTCGATCCACCACGTCGGTCAATCCGTCGATCAGGGCAACCGATTCGCACACCCGACCACGAACGGAGGATCTCGCCCATCTCGCCGGAATATCTACCTGAACCGAATTCCACTCGGAATAGCACAACCGGAAAGAAATCCAGGAATATTCTAGCCATCGATCGGCGGCTCACGCGCTCCGGGGATCCAGGACCGCATCGACGGCCAGGTACAAGGCGTCCGTCTCGGTCTGCGGCAGCGAGTCCTCGGCGGGGAGCGCGCGCTCCATCGACAGGCCGTTGAGGACCGTCATCAGGAACCTCGCGCGCCGCTCGTCATCACCCGCCGCGAGCACCCCTTCATCGACCAGGACGGACAACCAGTACTCGGTGCGCCGCCGACCCTCGCGCTCCATGCCGAGGTACGCGGCCCGGACGTGCTCGTCCGGTTCGGGGGCGATGAAGCCCTCGTAGACCTTCCCGAACGCGGCCCGCGCCTCCTGCCCCGCCCCGACCGGCGCGAGCACCTGCCGCAGGCAGGCGACCAGCCGGTCCCGCGGCGGCACCGAGCGGTCGTGGATCGCGTCGTCCGAGGCCACCAGGCCGTAGATCCCGGCGAGCACCGCATCGCGCAGGTCGCGCTGCGTCGGGAAGTGGTACCGCAGCGAGCCCGCGCTCACCCCGGCCCGCGCCGCGACCGCCCGCACGCTCAGCCGAGCCGCCGCGTCCTCGCCGAGCATCGTCGCCGCGGCCACCAGGATGCGGTGCCGGGTGCTCAGCACCGGGTCGTTCCCCTCGTCCATGCCCACTCCCGCACTGTACTGGTACACCGTGCTAGCCCTTTTCTAACACACTGTGCTAGCTTCCGTCCGTACATTCTAGTACAGCGTGTTACAGGTGTTTCCAGGTGAAGGGGCGGGCATGTTCGAGGAGTGGCGGCGGCAACGCGCGGCGAAGCGGATCGAGGACGGGGACGGGCACCCCGTGAAGCCCTACCGCTGGTGGCAGCAGTTCAGCCGCTCACTGCGCTACCACCGGCTCGACGACCGGACCGAGTACGCCGTCGACGTCCGGCTCGGCGGGGACGTGAACACCGGCGAGATCAAGGCGAAGCTGTACCGCGACGGTCGGCACCACGCCACCTCCAAGGTTCCCGCGGCCTTCCCCGTCGAAGGCGGCACCATCGAAGTCGCGGTCAGCCGCGCAGGCCTCAAGCGCTGCCACTACGTCACGACCGCCGGCGCCGAACAGCTGCTCTTCCCCGACCCGAAATCCGCCGAAGGACGCCGCGCCCAGCTCGAACGCGATCACCCGGCCACCAGCCGCGCGCTCGGCCACCTCTCGGTGCTGCTGCTGGTCATCGGCGTCGTGCTGCTCGCGCTCCAGGTCGCCGAACCGATCTCCCGCATCCCACCCATCGCCGAGAACATCGGGATCTTCGTCTCGCCGGTGCACCTGCCGGTGTGGCTCAACACCGCCCTCACCATCGGCGCCGCGCTGGCCAGCACCGAACGCGCGCTCCGGATGCGCCACCACTGGCTGCTCGACGGCGCGGGCAGCTGACCCCGCGCAGGCGGGCGTTCCCCGGCTCGGGGCGTTCCCCGCAACGACGAACGCCCCGAGCCGGGAACGGCTCGAGGCGTCGCGCACTACGGTCGAGCGATCAACCGACCCGCCCCAGGACGAAAACCCGTCCGCACGGTTCCTTCGACGAACTCGGGTCGCAGGTGTCGCCGCCGCAGGGCTCCTTCGAGGACTCCGGATCGCAGCCGCCGTCGCCCTTGTCGTCGCCCAGCACCCCGACCCCCGCCGGTGCGTCCAGCACCTGGGACACCGGCGCGGCCACGGCCGAAGCCGCAGTGGGCGCGGCCAGCAGCGCCGCCGCCGCGAAGACCGCGGCCGTGGTGAACCTCTTCATCATGATGTCGACCCCTTTCCTGGAACCTGTCCGGATCAGGATGCGGAAAAGTGCAGGGCACAGCGGTCGCCGCGGACCGCGGGCCGCTGCCCGCGGGGATACCCCGCACCCGGTTCCGGCACCAGAGCCGGGACCGGGGTGCGGGAGCCGATCAGGAATCGACCGGGAGCACGTTCGGGACGATCATCGGGCGGCGGCGGTACTTGTCCGCCACCCACTTGCCGACCACCCGGCGCACGGCCTGCGCGATCCGGTGCGTATCGGTGATGCCCTCCGACTCGGTGCGGGCCAGCTCCATCTCCACCAGCGGCACCACGTCGTCCAGCGCCTTCGGATCGTCGGAGAAACCACGCCCGGAGATCGTCGGGCTGGACACCGCCCGTCCCGTCGCGGCCTCGACCGCCACGGTGATCGAGATGAAACCGCCCTCGCCCAGCACCAGGCGGTCCGACAGCGTCGACTCGCCCACGTCGCCCACCGACAGGCCGTCCACGTAGACGTGCCCGACCTCGACGCGGCCGGAGACCTTCGCGATGCCGTCGACCATGTCGACGACCACGCCGTCCTCCGCGATCACCACGCGCTCCGCCGGAACCCCCGTCAACCGGGCCAGCTCCGCGTTCGCGCGCAGGTGCCGCCACTCGCCGTGCACCGGCATCACGTTGCTCGGGCGCACGGCGTTGTACAGGTACAGCAGCTCACCGGCGGACGCGTGCCCCGAGACGTGGACCTTCGCCCCGCCCTGGTGCACCACGTCCGCGCCCAGCCGCACCAGGCCGTTCACCACGCCGAACACCGCGGTCTCGTTGCCCGGGATCAGCGAGGACGCCAGCACCACCGTGTCCCCGGCGCGGATCCGGATCTGCTTGTGCTCGCCGCGCGCCATCCGGGACAGCGCCGACAGCGGCTCGCCCTGCGAACCGGTCGAGACGAACAGCACCAGGTGCTCCGGCATCGCCAGCGCCTCGTCCAGCTCCACCAGCAGGCCCGGCGGCACCCGCAGGATGCCCAGGTCGTTCGCGATGCCCATGTTGCGCACCATCGACCGGCCCACGAAGCACACCTTGCGGCCGTGCTGCTCGGCGACGTCCAGCACCTGCTGCACGCGGTGCACGTGGCTGGCGAAGCAGGCCACGATCAGCCGCTGCGTCGCCTTCCCGATCACCCGGTCCAGCACCGGGCCGATCTCGCGCTCCGGCGTCACGAACCCGGGGACCTCGGCGTTCGTCGAGTCCACCAGGAACAGGTCCACGCCCTCGTCGCCCAGCCGGGAGAACCCGGCCAGGTCGGTGAGCCTGCCGTCCAGCGGCAGCTGATCCAGCTTGATGTCCCCGGTGTGCAGCACCACGCCCGCGGACGTGCGGATCGCGACCGCCAGCGCGTCCGGGATCGAGTGGTTGACCGCGAAGAACTCCAGGTCGAACACGCCGTGCTTGCTGTGCTGGCCCTCGGTGACCTCGACCAGCACCGGGTCCTGCCGGTGCTCCTTGCACTTGGCGGCCAGCAGCGCCAGCGTGAACTTCGAGCCCACCACCGGCAGGTCCGGCCGCAGGCGCAGCAGGAACGGCACCGCGCCGATGTGGTCCTCGTGGCCGTGCGTGAGCACCAGGGCCTCGACGTCGTCCAGCCGGTTCTCGATCGCCCCGAAGTCGGGCAGGATCAAGTCCACACCGGGCGAGTCGTCCTCCGGGAACAGCACACCGCAGTCGACGATGAGCAGCTTGCCCTCGTGCTCGAACACGGTCATGTTCCGGCCGACCTCGCCGATGCCGCCCAGGGCGGTCACCCGCAGGCCGCCCTCGGGCAGCGCCGGTGGCGGCGCCGAGGCCGTCGGGGTCACGGGCTGGTGTTCGGAAGCTGTTGCGCGAGCGCTCAACGCGTCACCTCTGCTGCGGCGTCGGGATTGACCAGGACCAGACCGGCGTCCCACAGATCACTCGTGATCACCCGCACCTGCTCGTCGGTGGCCTGCGGCAGCGGCAGCCGGGGATGCCCCGTCTCGTAGCCGCACAACCGCATCGCCGTCTTCGAGAACACCACGCCGCCGACGAAGTTCATCGACCGGTACACCGGCATCAGCCCGACGTGCACCTCGCGCGCGGCGGCGATGTCGCCCGCCTCGAACGCGTCGAGCATCTTGCGCAGCCGGTCGCCGACCACGTGCCCGATGACGCTGACGAAGCCGACGGCCCCCACCGACAGCCACGGCAGGTTCAGCGGATCCTCGCCCGAGTAGTAGGCCAGGTCGCTGTTGGACAGCACCTCGCTGCCCGCCCACAGGTCGTGCTTGGAGTCCTTGACGGCCTTGATCTGCGGGTGTTCCGCGAGCCGCTTCAACGTGTCCGTGTGGATGGGCACCACCGAGCGCGGCGGGATGTCGTAGAGCATCACCGGCAGCTCCGTCGCATCGGCCACCGTCGTGAAGTGCGACAGCAGCCCCTCCTGCGGCGGGCGGGAGTAGTACGGGGTCACCACGAGCAGCCCGTGCGCGCCGGCCTTCTCGGCGGTGCGGGCCAACTCCACCGAATGCGCGGTGTCGTTCGTGCCCGCTCCCGCCACCACCGTCGCGCGGTCCCCCACCGCTTCGGCGACGGCGCGCAGCAACCGCTCCTTCTCGTCATCGCTGGTCGTCGGGCTCTCGCCCGTGGTGCCGTTGACGACCAGGCCGTCGTTGCCGACGTGGTCGACGAGGTAGGTCGCGAGCTCCTGAGCCAGCGCCAGGTCGAGCTTCCCGTCCGCGTCGAACGGCGTCACCATGGCGGTCAGGACCCGGCCGAACGGCCGTCCTTCAGTGGCGGTGGGACAGACGGTCATGGCCCTGACGCTACCTGGTGAGCCCACTGGTCAGCGCGCCGCATCGGCCACCACCGGTACCGGGCCCGGCCCGCGCCGAAGATCGCGGAAACCCGGCGGTCGCGGCGGGCGGACACCGGCCGCATTCCTGCTGATCAGCGCAACCGCAGGCGGATTTCCCGTGCTACCGCGCGAAAACGGCCCGGCACGGGACCACCGAGGGCGGTTCCGCGCCGGGCCGGGCGCTCAGAACGAGCGGCGCAGGTCCTCCACGGCGAGGACGTCCGCGTCGTTGCCGTCGATGTCCACCCGCGACTGCTTGCGCCCGAACGCGTGCAGCAGCAGCTCGCTCGACTCACCGCTGAAGCGCACCGTGCGCGGCCCGCGCTTCGCGGCGATCTCGGTGCCGTCCGGGCGGCGCAGCACCACGCCGACCGGGCTGCGCCCGTAGAACACCTTCGCGACCCTGCCCAGCGACTTCCACAGCGCCTCCTCCCGCTCCGGGTCGGCGGGGCGCGGCTGCCAGCCGGGCCGGGCGCGGCGCACGTCCTCGTGGTGCACGAAGAACTCGGCGGCGTTGACCGCCTCGTCCACGGCGCCGATCGCCAGCGGGTTCCACTTGGGCGCGCCTTCGCGGACGGTGCCGATCAGCTCCGGCCACGGCTTCTCCCGCAGCTCCTGCTCGACCTTGTCGCCGCGCTCGGCGAGCGCCTTCACGAACTTGCCCGCCAGCGCGTCCGGGCGGCGTTCGCGCAGCACCAGGTGCACCGCGAGGTCCTTGGTCGTCCACTCGCCGCACAGCGTCGGCGCATCCGGTCCGACCTGGTCGAACAGGTCGCAGAGTTCCCGGCGTTCGTCGTTGGCCACTCCCATGCGGACAGCTTACCGGGGTTCAGCTCTGCGTGACCGAGGTCGTCAGCGGGGTGCCGTCGGCGCTGCGCACGTAGCAGTACGAGACCTGCGCTCCCCGGTCGTTGGACGGGTCGCCGTCCAACGAGGTGACCCGCTTCGCCTCCCACGCCGTCCGGGTGGGGACCACCGCGCCGTAGCGCAGCCCGCCCGGGTCCCGGACCGCGTCGCTCGCGAAGTGGGCGCCGCACAGGCCCTCCGCGAACCGGGCCAGCGCCGCGTCGCCGGGATGGGAGACGTCGCTGCCGGACCGGCCGCCGAGCACGTCGGCCGCCGCGTAGATCTCGATCTCGTGCGGTTCCGAGCAGGACCGGAACCGCGCCGAGGTGACCGACGCGCCCGGTTCCAGCCCCGTGTCGGCGCACGGGTGCTCCTCGCCCATCTCGAACGGTTCCAGGTCGCCGCCCCCGCCGTAGGTCAGCGTGGGCAGCCGCGCCGACGGACCGCCGACCGCGGCCGGGACGTCCGCGGGCTCCTCGCCCGCGACCCGGCCCAGCAGCAGGCCCGCCACGAACAGCAGCACCGCCGCGGGCACCGCCACCGGCCAGGTCCGGGACCGCACCGCCCGCACCGGATCCGCCGCGGAGCCCGGCAGCAGCGCGCGGGCCCCGTCCACCGTCAGCCGGGCGCGCGGGTCCGCGACGAGCAGGCCCGCGATCAGCCTGCCGAGTGCGCCGTGCTCCCGGGACGGCCGGGGCGTCTCGTGCAGCACCGCGTGCAACGTCGCCGCCGTGGACTGCCGCTCGAACGGCGACCGGCCCTCCACCGCGAACAGCAACGTCGCGCCGAGCGCCCACAGGTCCGAGGCCGGAGTCGCCACCGAACCCTGGATGCGCTCGGGTGCCAGGTACGCGGGCGAGCCGATGAGCGCCCCGGTCGCGGTCAGCCGCGGATCGTCCACGGCCTGCGCGATGCCGAAGTCGACCAGCTTCGCGCCCGCACCGGTGAGCAGCACGTTGCCGGGCTTGACGTCCCGGTGCACGATCCCCGCCTCGTGCGCCGCCTCCAGCGCGGACAACAACCGATCCGCCAGCGCCGCCACCTCGGAGGTCGACATCGGCCCGTCCCGGGCGACGCGGTCGGCGAGGGTGACCGCGCCGGGTACCAGCTCCATCACGATGAACGTGGTTCCGTCGTCGTGGAGCACGTCGTGGACGGTGATGGCGCCCGGGACGGTGAGCCGGCCCGCCGCGCGGACCTCGCGCAGCAGCCGCTCCTCGATGACGCCCCGCTCCTCCACCGGCAGGCCCGCCGGGACGTGCAGCTGCTTGATCGCGACCTCGCGGTGGATCCACTCGTCCCTCGCCCGCCACACGACGCCCATGCCGCCGCGCCCGAGCTCGTCCAGCAACCGGTAGCGACCCGCGATGGTCCGCTCGTTCGACACGCTCCGCACCCCCTGATCGCCCTGCGTGGCGATCATCGCACTGCGCGTGCCGGATTCCACCCGTTCCGGCCGAATCCGGGTCAGTTCGCGAGCGATCGGGTGAGCTTCGTGCCGTCGGTGCTGCGCAGGTAGCAGAGCACGGTCTGCGCGCCGTCGTCGGTGTCGGAGTCGTCGTCCGCCGCGGTCCGCCGCTTCAGCTCCCACGCCTGCTCGGTCGGCACCAGCGCCCCGTAGCGCAGCGCCGCGTCCTTGCCCGGCAGCTCGATCTCCTCCGAGCCGAAGTAGGCGCCGCACAGCGCTTCGCCGAACCGCGCCAACCGGTCCTCGCCGGGGTAGGCGGTGTCGCTGCTCGCACTGCTGCCGAACGGGGAGCCGTCGGTGTAGACCTCGAAGTCGTGCGGCTCCGAGCAGGAGCCCACCTGCTGCTCCGGCACGCTCGCGCCCGCCGCGGGCACGCCCGTCCCGCAGGATTCGATCTTGCTGGCTTCGAAGGTGGCCAGATCGCCGTCCACCCCGTAGGTCAACGTCGGCAGCTCCGCCTCCGGCCGGCCCGGCACCAGCGCGAACCGGCCGATCAGCACGCCCGCCACCAGCAGCAGCACCGCCACCACCGCGGCGGCGCGCCACGGCGTCCGGCGCGCGGGGCGCAGCGGCGCGGTCGGCGCGGCCTGCACCCGGGTCCCCACCTCGCCCGCCAGCAGCGCGCGGGCCTGCGCCGGGGTGAACCGGGCGCGCGGGTCCGCGATGAGCAACCCCATGATCAACGAGCCGAGCGGGCCCTGGGTGCGGGTCAGCGCAGGCGTCTCGTGCAGCACCGCGTGCAGCGTCGCGGCCGTGGTCCGCCGCTCGAACGGCAGCCAGCCCTCCGCGGCGAAGAACAACGTCGCCCCGAGCGACCACAGATCACCCGCCGGAGTGGCGTCGGCGCCCTGGATGCGCTCCGGTGCCATGAACGACGGCGAGCCGACGATGCTGCCGCTGCTGGTCAGCCGCGGGTCGTCCCCGGTCTGCGCGATGCCGAAATCGGCCAGCTTCACGGTCCCGTCGGCGATCATGATGTTGCTGGGCTTCACGTCGCGGTGCACGATCCCCGCCGCGTGCGCCGCCTCCAGCGCGGACAGCAGCCGCCGCGCGAGGTCCGCGACCCGATCCGGCGGCAGCGGCCCGCACCGGGCGACGAGGTCGCTGAGCGTCCCGGCCTGCACCAGCTCCATCACGATGAACGTGCCGCCGCCTTCGCTGAGCACGTCGTGCACGGTGACCACGCCGGGATCGCTGAGCCGCCCGGCGGTGCGGGCCTCCCGCAGCACCCGCTCCTCGAACACGGCGCGGTCCGCGGGCGGTACCCCGTCCGGCACGTGCAGCTGCTTGATCGCGACCTCGCGGCCGATCACCTGGTCCCACGCCCGCCAGACGATGCCCATGCCACCGCGCCCCAGCTCACCGGTCACCCGGTAGCGGTCGCCGATGGTGCGCGCCAGCGCGTCCGTCCGCTCCACCACGGACCCTCCCCCACGTCAGTCCTGGTCGAGATCATCTCATCGGACGTGGGCGGGCTCCGCTCGGTTCCGCCGATCAGCCCTCGGCGACGAAGGGGCTGGAGGCGACCTCGGAACCGTCCTGCAGGGCGGTGATCTCGAAGTCGCCGAACACGTTCGGGGCGGCCCGCTGCAGCTGCCGCAGGCATTCCACGGCCAGCGCCCGGATCTCCACGTCCGCGTGCTCGCTGGCGCGCATCGCCACGAAGTGCCGCCAGGCGCGGTAGTTGCCGGTGACCACGATCCGGGTCTCGGTGGCGTTGGGCAGCACCGCGCGCGCGGCTTGCCGGGCCTGCTTGCGGCGCAGCGTCGCCTGCGGCTCGTCGGCGAACTTCTCCTGCAGCGCGTCCAGGATCTCGGTGTAGGCGGCGACGCTCGCCTCGGTCGCCCGCACGAACTTCGCGTGCAGCTCCGGGTCCTCGGCGATCACGTCGGGTTCGACCACGGCCGCGTCCCGCTCGGGCACGTAGCGCTGGGAGAGCTGCGAGTAGGAGAAGTGCCGGTGGCGGATCAGCTCGTGGGTCAGCGACCGGGACATCCCGGTCAGGTAGAAGGTGACCGAGCCGTGCTCCAGCACCGAGAGGTGGCCGACCTCCATGATGTGCCGCAGGTAGCCGTCGTTGGTGGCCGTGGCCGGGTTCGGCTTGTGCCACGACTGGTAGCAGGCCCGGCCGGCGAACTCCGCGAGCGCCTGGCCGCCGTCCGCGTCGGTGGACCAGTCCACGTCGGCGGGCGGGACGAACTCGGTCTTGCCGATGAGCTGGACCTTCGGCGGCACGATGTCGGTCACGGTGCGCGGATCCCCTTCTGCCTGGCGGACGAACCCAGATGGTGCCGCCGCGCCCGGTCGGGCTTCGGCGGTTTCCCGAGCGTATCCGGCGATCGCGGCGGCCGGACCCGGCCGGGGACGGCGGTGGCGGCACGCCCGACCCCCGATGACACCATCGTGCCCTTGCGCGGCGTCAGTCTTGACGCCATAGTGGCGTCATGGACCTCAGCCCTTACATCGCACAGCTCCGGGAAGACCTCGGTTCCGCCGCGTCGGCGGGCGACGAGCAGACCCGGCAGACCGCCGCGGCGCTCTCCGCCGCGATCGAACCGGCCGCCCGCCTGGCCATCATGAACGCGCTCTCCGACCTCGCCGCCGAGGTCACCACGCACCTCGACGGCGAGGTCGTCGACCTCCGGCTCGACGGCCGGGACCTCCGCGTCGTCGTCAGCGGCGGGGGTGGTGGCGGCGGTGGCGGCACCCCGCGCGCCGCGGCCACCGAGGAGGAACGACCACCGCCTCCCCCGCCGGGCGCCGACGGCGGCGACATCAGCCGGATCACGCTGCGCCTGCTCGACGAGATCAAGTCGCAGGCCGAGCAGGCCGCGTCCACCCAGGGCGTCTCGCTGAACACGTGGGTCGCGCAGGCGGTGCAGGGCGCGCTGCACGGCGGCAGGCCGCGCGGACCGTGGGACCACCACCGCTCGGGACGCGGACCCGGCGGCTGGGGCCCGCCCGGCGCGGGCCGCTGGCGCCCCGACGGACCCGACGACGGTCCCGGATCGCGGCTGCACGGCTGGGTGCACGGCTGAACGCGGCGGAGAGGCGGTACTGGTGATGAGCGACAACGGCACGGACGAGCAGGATTCCCGGAACTCCGAGGAGCCGGGCGGGCTGGTGCGCACGCAGGACTTCGACACGGCGGCGCCCATCGAGGTGGACATCGGCAACAGCCTCGGCTCGATCACGGTCGAGCTGAGCGCCACCGCGGTCACGCACGTCGAGGTCCGCCACGACGCGGCGGCCGGCGGCGGGGATTGGCGCAGCGGGCTCACCGGGCTGCTCAGCTGGGTCAGCGAGCAGTTCGGGGAGGCCGCGACGCGCGGCGGTCCCGGTGAGCGCGGTTCCGGCGAGCCGGGTCCCGGTGGTCGTGGCCCCGGCGGTCGTGGGCCCGGTGGCCGTGAGCCCGGTGAGCGCGGCGCGGGCGACCGGCCGTTCGGCGACCGGCCCTTCGGCCGCACCGGACCGCGCGAGCCGGTGGCCGAGGCGGTGCGGCAGACCCGCATCGACCTCACCGGCAACCGGCTGGCGGTGCGCACGCCCAGCACCGCACCGCTGCGCGCCGTCCCGCTGTCCGTCCTCGTCCAAGCACCCGCGGACTCCCAGCTGGCGATCCGCGCGGGCAGCGGAGAAGTCCGGGTGACCGGCGCGGCCGGTCGGGTGCACGTGCAGTCCGGCGGCGGCGCGGTGTCCGTCGAACGAGCAGGCGGCAGCACCGTCGCCCGCACCGGCTCCGGCGCGCTGCGGCTCGGCGAGATGGCCGGCGGGGTGCAGGCGCGCAGCGGCAGCGGCGACGTGGAGATCGCCGCGGTGCACGCCACGTCCTCGGTGGTGACCGGCAGCGGCGCCGTGTGGCTGGGCACCGTCGGGTCCGACGTGCTGGTGCGCTCCGGCAGCGGGGACATCGGCATCGCCGATGCCCGCTCCGGTCAGGTCGAGCTCATCACCGGCTCCGGTGGGCTGCGGATCGCGCTGCCGCAGGGAACCGACGCCGAGGTCGACCTGATCTCCAGCACCGGCGCCGTGGACAGCGAGCTCGACGTGTCCGGAGAACCGACCGCGCAGGAACCGGCGCTGCGGATCTTCGGGCGCAGCGGCAGCGGCGACGTGCTGCTCACCTCCGCGGTGTGAGCGCGCGCAACGCCTCGACGAGGTGGGCGTCGCCGCGCGAACCGATCTCCACGCCGTCCAGCCCCAGCCAGTCGGCCATCTCGACCAAGGCGCCCGCGAGTTCCGGGGCGGCCGCACCGAGGTCGTGACCGGGCTCGGCGAAGGCCCCCGGAACCCGGAGGACCTTCGCCGCCCGGTCCGCCTTCAGATCCACCCGGCCGACCAGTTCGCCGTTGAGCAGGAAGGGGAACACGTAGTAGCCGTACACCCGCTTCGGTTCCGGCACGTAGATCTCGATGCGGTAGCGGAAGCCGAACAGCCGCTCCGCCCGGGACCGCTCCCAGATCAGCGGGTCGAACGGGCACAGCAGGGCGCGGCCGCGGATCGCGCGCGGAGTGCGGGCATCGCGGTGCAGGTACGCCGGCTTGCTCCAGCCCTCGACCTCGACCTGCTCCAGCTCACCGCTCTCGACGAGCTCGGCGACCGCTTGCCGGGACTGCTGCGGGCTCAGCCGGTAGTAGTCGCGCAGATCGGTCTCGGTGGCCACGCCGTGAGCTTCCGCGGACCGCCGCACCAGTTCGCGGACCGCGTCGTCGTCCGCCGGGTCCTGGGCCAGCACTTCGGGCGGCAGCACCCGCTCCGGCAGGTCGTAGAGCCGTTCGAAACCCTTGCGGGTGCCGGTGGTGAGCTCTCCCATCGCGAACAGCAGCTCGCACACCCGCTTGGTGTCGGTGCGGTTCCACCACGGACCGCGCCCCTGCCGGACGCCGCCGCCGAGCTCGCGTTCCAGGGTGCCCGCGCCGACCGGTCCGAGGTCCTTCACCGCGGCGAGCACGTCGTCGACGAGCCCCGGCGATTGCTCCAGCAGCTCCCGGGAACGGCTGCGCCAGGAACCGCCGTGCTCCCGCATCCGCCAGCGCAGCAACGGCCAGTCCCGCACCGGGATCAGCGAGGCCTCGTGCGCCCAGTACTCGACGAGCAGCCGGGGTTTCGCCGCGGTCGGCGCCCACGCCGCATCGTCCACGAGCCGGGCCGGGTAGGCGCCGAGGCGGCTGAACAGCGGCATGTAGTGGGCGCGCACCGCCACGTTCACCGAGTCCAGCTGCAACAGCTTGGTGCGCCCCAGCGCCCGGTTCAGGTGCTGGCGGGTGGGCCGTCCCGCGGGGCGGCTGTCGGCGAACCCTTGCGCGGCCAACGCGGTGCGCCGGGCCGCCGCGGTGCTCATGGTCTGCATCCGCCGCATGGTGCCACCCCGCACCGACACCCCTGTTTCGCACTGATACGCCCGTCGCGCACACGCACCCGTTCACGACAACGCGCCCGTTTCGCGCCCACGCATCCGTTGCACGCCAACGCAGCCGTTTCACCAACGCAGCCGTTGCGCACCGACACGCCCGTCCGCACCGACGCACCCGTCGCTCCCATACACCCGTCGCGCCCACGCATCCGTTCACGCCGACGGCGCGCCCACACCCATCGCACCCACGCACCCGTCGCCGCCCAAGCATCCGTTCAGACCGACGGCCCGCCTGATCGTGCCGACCGAGACCCGCGCCTTTCCGGGGAACGGCGCTCCGGTTCCCGCTTGCCCCCTGTCCTCCGGACGGGGCCACCGGATCTCCCGGGCCCGGACGCTAGGTTGGCGCGCATGGCCGATGCCGAGGTGCGGGCCGCGACGCCCGCCGACGCCCCTGAGATCACCCGCGTGCAGCTCACCACCTGGCGCAGCGCCTACGCCGACCTGCTGCCCGCGGAAGTGCTGGCGGGCCTGGACGAGGCGGAGACGACGCGGCAGTGGACCGAGGCGATCGCCGACGGCCCGGTGGCGGTGCTGGTCGCCACCGAAGGCGACCAGCTCGTCGGTTTCTGCGCGGCGGGCACCGCTCCCGAGCAGGAGGCGGTGGCCGCGGACGGCGCGGTGCCGCCGGACCTCGCCGAGGTGGCGTGGGTGAGCACGCTGCTGGTGGAACCGCGGTGGGGTCGCCGCGGCCACGGCGGCAGACTGCTGGCGACGATGGCGCAGCGCCTCGCGGACGGCGGTGCGTCCCGCGGCATCAGCTGGGTTCCGGAGGCCGATTCGGCGTCGCTGGCGTTCTTCGAACACGCGGACTGGCTGCCGGACGGCACGGTCCGCACCTTGGACGCGGGCGGCCGCCCGATGCGCGAACTCCGCCTGACCGGCCCCCTAGCCCTGCACCTCCACTGACCACCCCGCCACGAACCTCACCCGACCAACGAGGTGACTGCCCCACCCGCCCAAACCGACAGGGCGAGCGACCCACTCACCCGACCCGACCAACAAGGTGAACGACCCACTCACCCGAGCCGACGAGGCAAACGGGCCGCTCACCCGCCCAAACCAGAAAGGTGAGTGGCCCACTCGCCCAAGCCGACGGGGCTAGTGGGCCACTCACCCGGCACGACCCAGGAGACGAATGGCCCACTCGCCCACGCTGGCAGGGCGGGTGGGGCACTCACCTGGTGTGGTCTTGCGGGATGTGCGGGGCACCGTAGGCGGAGGTGCGCAAGTCGAGTTCAGCGTCAGCGCTCGGTCACGCATTGCTAGCCTGTGGCGGACCGCACTCCGACGTTCGGGTGGACCTGTGCTGACCTCGATCGGCTTGATCGCGACCGCTTTCGGCATGGCGGTGGCTTCCGCACTTCTCCCGGTGATCAGCGTGGAGATCTTCGTGATCGGCCTGGTCGTGAAGAGCCCGGAAGTGCCTTGGTGGCTGCTGGCGCTGGTGGTGACGATCGGCCAAATCGGCGGCAAGTTGCTGTACTTCTACGCGGCGCGGGGCGTGATCCGGTTGCCGCGCTTCCTGCAGCGCAAGAGCGAACCGGGCGAGCACCGCGGCCGCTGGGCGGCGTGGCTGGAGCGGTTCCGCGTCGGCTGCCAGACCCGTCCGATGTGGACGGGCGGGGTGCTGCTGCTGAGCGCGGTGGCGAGCCTGCCGCCGTTCCTGGCGACGTGCGTGGCCGCCGGATGGGCGCGGGTCCCGCTGAGCACTTTCCTGGTGACCGGCCTGGTGGGCCGCTTCGTGCGGTTCGCGGCGCTGGCGGTGGCGCCGGGCGCCATGATCGCCTGGCTGTGACCGTCTGGTCGTCACTGCCCGGTCGTCACTGCCTGGTCGTGACCGCCCGGTGCTGACCGCCCGGTCGTCACCGCCCGGTCGTCACCGCCCGGTCATCACCGCCCGGTCATCACCGCCCGGTGCTGACCGCCCGGTCGTGACTGCGCAGACGCCGCCGCACGCGGTCGGCCCGGTGCGACGGCGCCTGCTGTTCGCCTACAGCACGGTTCGGCGCTCATGGCGATCAGGGCTGCGGCAGCAGCTTCCCGGGCACGGCGGCGACCGAATCGAGCAGGCCCAGCACCGGGACGCCCAGCGGCGCGAACGTCCAGATGTTGTTCAGGTCCCCGGTGTCGGGCTGGTCGACGATGATGACGCCGCCCGGTTCCGGCGCGGGCTGCGGTGCGGCGGTGGCGGCGGTGGCGGAACCGAGCAGGGCGGTTCCGGCGAGCGCGGTGGCGGCCAGGCCGCGGCGCAGGGTGCTGTTCATCAGTGGTGTTCCTCTCCGGTGGTTCAGTTGAGGCGATCCGGCGGGTGCCGGATCGGTTGGGGCTGTGGGCTGGTGTTGGACGGCGGGAGCTGATTCACCCGGTGCTGGATCAGCACGAGCCGGATCAGCTGGCGCGGAATCAGCCGGCGACGATCAGCCGGTGCCGAACCGGCTCGTGTTGGACCAGCTGGAGCTCGATCACCTGGAACCGGACCAGCACGAACCGGACCGACCGAGGCCGAATCAGCCGTATCCCGATCAGCCGAAACCCGACCAGCCACATCCCGATCAGCCGAAACCCGACCAGCCGAAACTCGGCCTGCGGATCAGCTGAGCGCGTCGAGCAACCCCACGACCGGGTTCAGCGCGGCGGTGGGCAGCCCGACGGTGGGGCTGAGCAGCCCGCCCGCGTCGACGCCGGGGATCACCCAGATCGACGGCGGTTCGGCCTGCGCGGCTCCGGCGCCGAGCCCGAGCAGGGCGAGGCTGGTGACGGTCGCGGCCGTCAGCCTGGCGAGGTTCTTCGACATGGTGCTTCTCCTCGTTTCTCTCCATCCCGCCGCTCCGGCGGGAAGTCCAGCGCCCCGCGGCGAATCACCACCGCGCGGGCGGATCAGCAGACCGAGTCGGTGGGCTTCGGGTTGCCCAGCCCGAACAGCGGCCGCAGCAGCAGTCCCGCGTAGGTCCCGATGATGGCGACGACGCCCCACAGCCAGCCGTGCAGGCTGAACGAGGCGATGCCGGAGAAGTAGGCGCCGATGTTGCAGCCACCGGCGAGCCGCGCCCCGAGCCCCATCAGGATTCCGCCGAGCACGGCGCCGACGGCGAGCCGCCACGGGATGCGCCGGTGCAGCACGAACGCGCCGGCCGCGGCGGAGGCGACGAGGGCGCCGATCATGATGCCGAAGTCCATCACCGAGATCTTGTCGGCGAGCACGGACGCGTCGAGCTTCGCGGCGTTCTCCGGCACGGCCCAGAACGGCGCCCCGGAGATGTCGACGCCGATCCAGCCGAGGAACTTCGCGCCCCACAGCCCGAACGCGGAGGTGATGCCCCACGGCCCGCCCGAGATGAACAGGGTGAGCGCGTTCAGCCCGGCCAGCAGCAGCGCCCCGACCCACAGCGGCCAGGACCCGCGCAGCACCCGCAGCAGTCCCTGCGCGGTGGGCGGCGCTTCGATCGGCGGCGGGGTGCGGCGTCGTTCGACGAGCAGCGACACGCCGACGACCGCTCCGATGATGAGCAGCGAGATCAACAGCGCGCCCGGGTAGCCGAGCGGGGTGTCCGCGAAGGACACGGTGGGTCCGGTCTTCTGCAGCGCGCTGATCCACGGGGTGAGGAAGGCGCTGAGCACGGATCCGGCGATGAACCCGCCGAGGGTGTAGAGGATCGCGGTCTGCCCGCTGCCGACGGCGAACAGGGTGCCGGAGGCGCAGGACCCGCCGACCTGCATGCCGACGCCGAACAGGAACGAGCCGAGGACCACGCCGAATCCCGCGGGCGCCACGGTCCCTTCCGGGGCGCCGGAGAGCCCGGCGCCGGTGCCGAGGATGGCGGCGAACAGCACGCAGGCGACGGCGAGCATCAGCATGTGCGCGCGCAGCGCACGTCCTTGTCCGACGGCGACGAGCTGCCGCCAGGCGGAGGTGAACCCGAACCGGGAGTGGAACAGCACGCCACCGAGGGCGAGGCCCACGACGTAGAGCACGGCGAGCTTCCAGCCGGCGGCGCTGATGACGGCGAGGCCGACGACGGCGGCGAGCAGGACGCCGATGGTGACGACGCCGGGCCGGGCGGGCGGTGCCTGCGGTGCGGGTGGTGCGGGTGTTCTGGGTTCTTCAGCGGTGTCCACTATGGACATGTCGTTCGCTCCTCGTTTCGGGGGCCGGTGGCGGTTCAGGGGGCCAGCGGCCCGGAGACCGCGACCACGGTGCCATGCGGAACCCACTGACCGGCGGGTTCGGAACCGTGCATTCCGCCACGCATGCCGGGCATGTCCATCTGCATCGCGTCGACCTGCGCGGAGGCGTAGATCACGACGGGGTCGTGCGCGCGTTGCCCGCGGGCGGCGAGCCAGGTGTGGAATCCGGCGACGGACGGCGGTTCGCCGCCGAACGACGTGGCCAGGGCCATGCCGTATTCCAGGGAGCGGTATTCGCGGGGGTCGAACCGCAACGGCACCGCGGAACTGGCGATGCCGGTGGTGACGGGGCTGTGCAGCAGCCAGGGCGCGAGGTGCACGCCGTAGGCGTAGGTGGGCGCGGTGTGCTGGGTCGCCGCGACGGTCTCGAGGCGCCGGGCCGCGTCGGTCCAGCTGCCGACGAGCACGAGGGCGTTGTCGGGCGCCGGCCGGTCGCCGACGGGCAGCTCCGCCTGCCGTGCGGCGTCGCGGACGACGTCGGCGGCGGCGCGGGATCGGGGCGAGTCGTCGCCGAGGACGGTGATGCCGGGCGCCCCGTTGCGCTGGACGTAGCCGACGAGGACGCGCAGCGCGGCCGCGTCCTGCTCGGACAGCGAGTCGGCGGGGCAGCCGTCGAGCGGCGCGCGCTGCTCGGCGACGAGTCCGGCGAGCGCGGTGCTCGCGCATTCCGGCCCGTCGGCGGAGGTGGCGGCGGGCAGCCCGGGTCCGTTGCCGGTGTCCACCTCGACGTCACCGGTGGCGTCACCGGACCCGTGCAGCGCGAGTTCGCCGCGCCCGGCGGGCAGGTCCACTTCGGCCCAGGTGCCGGAGGTGCCGGGCCGGGCGACGGCGCGCACCGGGCCACCACCCGCGTCGACGGTGAAGTCGTCGCCCGCGCTCTCGGGCAGGTGCACCAGGTTCTTGCCGGGCCGGTGCGGGGTGACGAGCACCGGTACGTCCTGCGCGCCGACGGTGGCGTGCGCGAGCCGCGGCACGCCCGGCACCGGGAGTTCGCCGGGCGCCGGGATGCCCGGCAGCACGGTCCAGGCGGCGAAGGCGGCGGCGACGGCGACCGCCCCGACCCGGTAGGTCCGCCACGGATCACCGCGCCGCAGCAGCAGCACGACGACGCCCGCGGCGAGCGCGGACAGCGCGATCAGCAGCAGCACGGCACCGAGTCCGCCGAACAGCCGCCGGTCCGCGATGCCGGTGAGCACCAGCTGCGCCACCGCGGCGGCGAGCAGCACCACGGCGAGCACGATCGCCAGCGGCCGCAGCCGCAGCCCGCCTTCGGGCCGCCGCTCGGCGGGCAGGGTGAGCGCGAATCCGGCGAGTCCGAGCCAGGTGACGGCGGTGGCGGTGACGAGGGTGGTGATGAGGAATTCGGCGGGCGAGTGCCCGAGCGCGCTCTCCACGACGACGAGCGCGGTGAGCGCGAACCCGAGGTAAGCGGCGGGAGTGGGCGCGCGCAGCGCGATCGGCAGCGCGAGCAGCAGCACCGCGTGCACGACGGCGACGGGCGCGTTGATGTCGAGCAGCGGGATCGACAGCACCGCGGCGACCGCGCCCACCCCGGCGGCGGCCCACGCGGTCCACGTGGTGGCGCGTCCGGTGCCGCGCACGGCGGGGCGCAGCAGCCCGAGCCCGGCGGCGACGACGGTGCCGCCGAGCAGCAGCACCCGCAGCACGAGCCCCGCGGCGTCCACTCCGGTCACTCCGGTGCCGGGGTGCATACCGCTCATGTCCATCGCGATCCTCACTACGAACGAATGCGGGAGGTTCCCGGGATTCCGGGAGGAGCCGCCGGGCGGGTCCGCGGGGGATCCGCCCGGCGGCGCGGGGTTACTTCAGGTCCTCGTCGGCGACGACGAACAGTTCGGAGTGCGGTTTCGCGTTGCCGAACGGCCCGTGCGGCCAGCGCTCCCGGTTGAAGTTGATCCCGGTCTCACCGGTCACCTCGTCCTTGAAGGACTCGTCCACGGCGACCTTCCCGTCGGGCGCGAGGTCGACCATGTTGACCTTGTGGTCGCCGTCGAGCCCGGAGCGGGCGACGAAGTAGTTGGACACCGCGAGCCTGCCGGGCTGCTTGGTCTCCTCGTAACGTCCGTCGGCGCCTTCGGTGAAGTTGTCGTAGGCGCCCCAGTGCGGTCCCGCGCCCGGCTGCCCGGGGTTGATGGGGGCCGCGCCGGCCAGCGTCGGGCAGTCCTGCCCGCCGCCGTTCTCGGCCTTCTCGACGGTGTCGATGGTGCACTGGAAGTCGTTCCCGGCGGCCACGATCTTGGAGATGTCGAGGGTGTAGACGCCGCCGGTGGAGCCGGGGTCGTCAGGGCCGAGCGCGCCCTTCTGCCGCCCCTGCACCGCGCGGTACAGGAACTTGTCGTCGGGGCTGGTCTGGATCCAGCCGCCGTTGGAGCTGCCGCCGCGGGCGTCGTTGTTGGCCGGGTCGATGGCCTTGAGCGCCTGCCCGTCGTCGAAGACCTGCGTCCAGCGGGGCGCGGGCGCGGTGATGTCCGGCGTGTAGAACACCGCACCGCCCTGCATGGTCTCGGCGAACGCTCCCTTGTGGCCGGGCAGATTGGTGACGGTCGTCTCCATCACGGCGCGGCTCTCGGAGTGCAGCGGGTCGGCGGGATCGGCGCGCGGCCCGTCCGGCAGGTAGGACACGGCCCGCAGCTTCGGGTGGTTGCGGTCGGAGATGTCCCAGGTGCGCACGGTCGGCCGCCGCAGGTACGGCGAGGGCTGCTTGACCGGGTCCAGGATGATGTTGCGCGGTTCCGCGTAGTCACTGGTGATCAGCGTGTTCAGGTCCTCGCGGGCCTGGATGCCGTGCGGGTTGGCGCAGGTGGGCTTCCCGAGCTGCGGGAGGTTGTCGCACAGCTTCGGGTCGTCGCCCTGCGGGGTCGCCGCGGGCGATTGGGACAGCACCTTGCCGTTCGGGTCGAACCGGACGACCTCCCCGGGGCTGCCGGCGAACCCGTTGCCGACGTGCACCGATCCGTCGTCGTAGCGGTACGGGCCGGGCACGACGGGACCGCCCATGTAGGTCCCGTAGGAGGTGCCGTCGGACAGCGTCCAGTACGCGTCGGGGACGGAGCCGCCGAGGGTCTGGGTGGGCAGGCTGACGCCCTTGAGCTCCAGGTTCGGCAGCTTCGTGACGTCGAACGCGTAGGTGGCGCCGAGGAACAGCGCACCGGCGAAGATGGTGTCGCCCTTGTGCCACACGTACTGCATGTGGTGCGGCTCGTTCTCCACCAGCGGCCCGACGGTGGCGGTGTTGACGACCTCGCCGTAGGTCTCGGAGCCCTTGGTGGCGTCGATGACGGCGAGGAAGTCCGGTCCGGGCAGGGCGTTCTTCACCTTGCCGAGGCCGTCGCCGAGCGATCCGGGCAGGCCCTTGACGTCCTTGACCGCGGTGTCGGCGATGTTCTCGTCACCGGCCCACACCAGCAGCCATTCCTTGCGCTTGCCGTCGGCGGCCTTCGTGGCGGTCCTGCTGACGACGTGGTTGGTGACGGTGTAGTTCTTGCCGTCGGCTCCGGGCACCTGCTGCGTGGTGACCTGCACGTCGGCGTAGGCGTCGGTTCCACCGACGGGCAGCGTGATGGCGCCGACCGCGAGCAGCGCAGCGGCCGCTCCGGTCAGTCCCTTCCGCCATGCGCGCGAGGGGGTTCTCATCTTCTCTCCGGTCTCCATCTCGGTTCCACCAAGGTCTCGGCAACCGTTCTTCTCGTGCGGATTCGTTCTGGCGCTGGATGTCGTTCTGGTGCTGGATTCGAATGCGATCGGTTTCGGACACGCGTGTCCCCAGAACCGGTTTTCCGGAATTCGGCGCGAGCCGAAACCGATTCAGGGCACACCCGGTCGCCGGATTCGACATCGCGCGATCCGGTGCACGACAGGCGGCATCGCCCGCGGGAGGAATGGAACGGGGAATTCGGGGGGGGGGAATTGCTTCGAGCCCGGAGGCCGTCACAGCGGCCGGGCGGGCACCAGCGGAATCCACTGCTCAGCGCAGGCGCGAGCGAGCGAAATTCGATGCGCGCATTGTCTTCGCGGCGGCGGTGCGGCCGATCAGAGACTACGACAGAGGGCGCTGGACTGGTGCTGCAAATCCACGTGCAAGCGGACCACCAGAGAGGCGAACCTGGACATGCGCTAGATCATGCGGCGCAACTGTACGCGGTGTCAACTAAGCGCCCAAACCGTGAGATCCACGCGGTTCGGACCTGCGGAATTCAACGGAGGAACCCGACGATCACCCGAAAGCAGGTACCGCGGCTGGTCCGGACGATCTACCGTTCCGCGTCCGCATCCCCGCGCTGCAGTTCGATCGCCCGGCGCATCGCCTTGCGCCCCCGGTTGCGGTCGCCCGCCAAGTCGTAGGCCTGCGCCACGGCGAACCAGCACCGCCAATCGCCCGGGGAAGCCTCCAGCTCGGCCTGCTTCTCGTCGAACCAGGCGTCGGCGGCCTCCCGCTCGACGCGTCCGGAAGGACGGCGCGGCAGGTGCGAGACGTCCGGCAGCGCGCCCTCGTCGTGCAGCTGCCGCGCGAGCCGTTCGGTGCCGGCGCCGAAGCGCAGCTGGTCCACCACCAGCAGCGCGCCCAGCACCGGCAGCACGAAGACCGCCACCCCGAGCACCACGAACACCGGGCGCCCCGTGACGATCATCGTGATCGCCCGGCCGCCCATCAGCACCAGGTACACCAGCAGCACCGCGGCCAGCACGAACGCCGCCGTGCGCGGCCCGAGCCCGCGCCGCCGCTCACCCTCGGACATTCACAGCCCCAGCACGGATTCGAGGCCCACGGTCAGCCCCGGCCGCCCGCCGACCTCGCGGACCGCCAGCAGCACGCCGGGCATGAACGAGCGCCGGTCGTACGAGTCGTGCCGGATGGTCAACGTCTCCCCTTCGGTGCCGAACAGCACCTCCTGGTGGGCGACGAGCCCGGCCATCCGGATCGAGTGCACCGGGACGCCGTCGACCTTCGCGCCGCGCGCGCCGTCGAGCTCCTTGGTGGTGGCGTCCGGCGCCGGGTCCAGCTCCGCGGACTCGCGGGCCTGCGCGATGACCTCGGCGGTGCGGGCGGCGGTCCCGGACGGCGCGTCGGCCTTCTTCGGGTGGTGCAGCTCGACGATCTCCACCGATTCGAAGAACCGGGCGGCGACCTCGGCGAACTTCATCGACAGCACCGCGCCGAGCGCGAAGTTCGGCGCCACCAGCACCCCCACCTGCGGGTGTTCGGCGAGCAGCGAGCCGATGTTCTGCAGCTCAGCCGTGCCGAGCCCGCTGGTGCCGACGACGACGTGGATGCCGTTCTCCACGCAGAACCGCACGTTCGCCAGCACCGAGTCGGGGTGCGTGAGGTCCACGGCGACCTGCGCGCCGGAGTCGACGAGCAGCTGCAGCGGGTCTTCCCGGTTGATCGAGGCGACCAGTTCGGTGCTGGGGTCCTCACCGACCGCGCGCACCGCCTCGGAGCCCATCCGGCCGCGGGCACCGAGCACGCCGACCCGCACCGGGGATGCGACGGGGGTTTCCAGGGAAGTCACGAACGTGCCGCCTTTCTGGTGTGCTCCGGCCGGCGAACGGATTCCGGCAGGTCCTCGACGTTCTCGTACGGCCCGACGACGACGGTGGTCAGCGGGCGGCGCAACAGGTCCGCGGCGAGCTCCGCCACGTCCTCGGCGGTGACCGCGTCGATGCGGGCGAGGGTGTCCTCGACGCTGAGGTGCCGCCCGTAGTTCAGCTCGCTCTTGCCGATGCGGCTCATCCGGGACGCGGTGTCCTCCAGGCCGAGCACCAGCCCGCCGCGCAGCTGCCCGCGCCCGCGCGCGACCTCGTCGGCGCTGAGCCCGTCGGCGGCGACCGATTCGAGCACGTCCCGGATCACGGTGGTGACCTCGCCGAGCCGGTCCGGCTGGCAGCCCGCGTACACCGAGAAGGTGCCCGCGTCGGCGTACGAGGTCGCCGCCGAGTAGACGGAGTAGGCGAGGCCGCGCTGCTCGCGCACCTCCTGGAACAGCCGGGAGCTCATGCCGCCGCCCAGCGCGGCGTTGAGCACGCCGAGCACGAACCGGCGGTCGTCGTGCCGGTGCAGCGCGCGGCAGCCCAGCAGCAGGTGGGCCTGTTCGGTGTCGTCGTGCTCCAGCACGAGCGGCTGCTGCTTGGGCAGCCGGGTGCGGCCGGTGCGCGGCGGCGCGGGCGCGTCCTCGCCCTGCAACCGGTCCCCGACGGCCTTGCGCAGCAGCCGCAGCACCTTGCCGTGCTCGACGTTGCCCGCGACGGCGATCACCATCTTCGGCAGCGCGTAGCTGCGGCGGTAGAACCCGTGCACCCGGCCGCGGGTCATCTCGGTGATGGATTCCTCGGTGCCCAGCACCGAGCGGCCCAGCGGGTGGTCGCCGAGCACCGCTTCGGCGAACAGCTCGTGCAGCAGGTCTTCCGGGTCGTCGTCGCGCATCGCGATCTCCTCGAGCACGACGCTGCGTTCCACTTCGACGTCGGCGGCGGCGTTGACCGCGTCGAACACGACGTCGCAGAGCATGTCCACGGCCAGCGGCAGGTCCTCGTCGAGGACGTGCGCGTAGTAGCAGGTGTGCTCCTTGGAGGTGAACGCGTTGAGCTCCCCGCCCACCGCGTCGATCTCCTGGGCGATGTCCACGGCGGTGCGCCGCGCGGTGCCCTTGAACAGCAGGTGCTCCAGGTAGTGCGCGGCCCCGGCCTGCGGCCTGGTCTCGTCGCGCGAGCCGACGCCGACCCAGATGCCGACGGAGGCGGACCGGACGCCCGGGATCTCCTCGGTCACCACTCGCAGCCCGCCGGGGAGCACGGTGCGCCGCACCGATTCGGCTCCGCTGGTGGCCAGCACCCGGGTGGTTCCGGGCCGCTGGAGATGTCCCGCTCGCGTCTGGTTCTGCTTCATCGTCCCCGGGTCTCGTCGCCGTTCGCCCTGCCACACGATACGGCCCGCCCCGGACGTGCTGTCCGGGGCGGGCCGCTTCGCTGCCGATGATCGGGCGGACCCGATCTCATCGCGTCATGAGGTCACTCGGCGGGGGCTTCCGCCGGGGCCTCGGCGTCGGCCTGCTCGCCGGCGGGGGCCTTGTCGGCCTCCTCATCGACGACGATCAGGCTGATCTTGCCGCGGTTGTCGATGTCGGCGATCTCGACGCGCAGCTTGTCGCCGACGTTGACGACGTCCTCGACCTTGCCGATGCGCTTGCCCTGGCCCAGCTTGGAGATGTGCACCAGGCCGTCCTTGCCCGGCAGCAGCGAGACGAACGCGCCGAACGCCGCGGTCTTGACCACGGTGCCCAGGAAGCGCTCGCCGACCTTCGGCAGCTGCGGGTTCGCGATGGCGTTGATCTTGTCGATCGCGGCCTCCGCGGACGGGCCGTCGGCCGCACCGACGTAGATGGTGCCGTCGTCCTCGATGGTGATCTCGGCGCCGGTCTCCTCGGTGATCGAGTTGATCATCTTGCCCTTCGGCCCGATGACCTCGCCGATCTTGTCGACCGGGATCGAGACCGAGGTGACGCGCGGAGCGTGCGGGCTCATCTCGTCCGGGGTGCCGATGGCCTCGGCCATGACCTCCAGGATGGTGAACCGGGCGTCCCTGGCCTGGCCCAGCGCCTGCGCCAGCACCTCGGACGGGATGCCGTCCAGCTTGGTGTCCAGCTGCAGCGCGGTCACGAACTCCTTGGTGCCCGCGACCTTGAAGTCCATGTCGCCGAAGGCGTCCTCGGCACCGAGGATGTCGGTCAGCGCCACGTAGTGCGTCTTGCCGTCGACGTCATCGGAGACGAGGCCCATCGCGATGCCCGCGACCGGCGCCTTCAGCGGCACACCGGCGTTGAGCAGCGACAGCGTCGAGGCGCAGACCGAGCCCATCGAGGTGGAGCCGTTGGAGCCCAGCGCCTCGGAGACCTGCCGCAGCGCGTAGGGGAACTCCTCGCGCGTGGGCAGCACCGGCAGCAGCGCCCGCTCGGCCAGCGCGCCGTGGCCGATCTCGCGGCGCTTCGGGCTGCCGACGCGACCGGTCTCACCGGTGGAGAACGGCGGGAAGTTGTAGTGGTGCATGTACCGCTTGCTGGTCTCCGGACCGAGCGAGTCGATCGTCTGCTCCAGCCGCAGCATGTTCAGCGTGGAGACGCCCATGATCTGGGTCTCGCCGCGCTCGAACAGGGCCGAGCCGTGCGCCCGCGGCACCACGCCGACCTCGGCGGAGAGGCTGCGGATGTCGGTGAGGCCGCGGCCGTCGATGCGGACCTTCTCGGTGATGATCCGCTGGCGGACCAGCTTCTTCGTCAGCGAGCGGAACGCCGCGCCGATCTCCTTCTCGCGGCCGGCGAAGGGCTGCCCCTCCTCGATGCCGACCTTCTCCAGCGCGACCTGCTTGATCTCGTCGAGCCGGCTCTCGCGCTCCTGCTTGCCCGCGATGGACAGCGCCTGTGCCAGGTCGGCGGAGACGGCGCCCTCGACGGCGCTGTAGGCGTCGTCCTGGTAGGCGGGGAACAGCGGGTACTCGGCGGTCGCCTTGCCCGCGGCCTGGGCCAGCGCCTGCTGGGCCTGGCACAGGGTGCGGATGAACGGCTTCGCGGCCTCCAGACCGGCGGCGACGACCTCTTCGGTGGGCGCCTGGGCGCCCTGGCCGACCAGGTCGATCGTCTTGTCGGTGGCCTCGGCCTCGACCATCATGATCGCGACGTCGTCACCGACGATGCGACCGGCGACGACCATGTCGAACACCGCGCGCTCGAGCTGCTCGTAGGTGGGGAAGGCCACCCACTGCCCGTCGATCAGCGCCATCCGGGTGCCGCCGACCGGGCCGGAGAACGGCAGGCCGGACAGCTGGGTGGAGGCGGACGCGCCGTTGATGGCGAGCACGTCGTACGGGTCCTTCGGGTCCAGGCTCATCACCGTGACCACGACCTGGATCTCGTTGCGCAGGCCGTCCACGAAGGACGGGCGCAGCGGCCGGTCGATCAACCGGCAGGTCAGGATCGCGTCGGTGGAGGGACGACCCTCGCGGCGGAAGAACGAGCCGGGGATGCGGCCCGCGGCGTACATCCGCTCCTCGACGTCCACCGTCAGCGGGAAGAAGTCGAGGTTGTCCTTGGGGTGCTTCGAGGCCGTGGTGGCCGACAGCAGCATGGTGTCGTCGTCCAGGTAGGCGACGACGCTGCCCGCGGCCTGCTTGGCCAGCCGACCGGTCTCGAACCGGACCTCGCGGGTGCCGAAGGCACCGTTGTCCAGCACCGCGGTCGCTTCGTAGACGCCTTCGTCGACGTTGTGGGCCTGTGTCAAGTGGAACTCCTAGTTTCAGGGGTCCACGGTCGTGCGGGGGAATCTTTCCGACGAGGCCGGTCATCGATCGAAGCCACCGGGCGGGGTGCGCCCGGGGGCCACTACCGAGGACCGGCGGATGATGACCCGCCGTGGGCGTGGACCCGGATCGTGCGCGGGCCTAGCGGCCCGTCTTGATGCGTTCGGTTGTGCATCGGGGGAGCGCTCCACTGTGGAACGCTCCCCCGACGTAGGTCAACGACGCAGACCGAGCCGCTGGATCAGCGAGCGGTAGCGCTCGATGTCGACCTTGGTCAGGTAGTTCAGCAGCCGGCGGCGACGACCGACCATCAGCAGCAGGCCACGACGCGAGTGGTGGTCGTGCTTGTGCTGCTTGAGGTGCTCGGTCAGGCCCGAGATCCGGTTGGTCAGCAGGGCCACCTGGGCCTCCGCCGAACCGGTGTCGGACTCGTGCAGACCGTAGTCGGCCAGGATCTGCTTCTTCTGCGCGGTGGACAGCGCCACGACTGACTCTCCTTGTTTCGCGTGCCGTGTCAAGTGCTGCTGGTGCGCCGGTCGCGGGCTCGGAGCCGGGATGAGCACCGGGCGCGGAACGCACCGGACACGACTCACGGCCATCGCCACGTCGCGCGCCCCGGGCGGTCCACACCGGAGATCGTCACCCCGAATCCCGGACGCGACCTGGAAGCCAGGTCGCCGGGAGCCGTCCCCGAGTTCCGCTCCCCCGGTTCCGGACCGATCGCGCGGCCGCCGGAGCGGCTGCGCCGGCCGGATTCCCGGACCGGTGCCCCCACGAGGTGCGGGCTGGTCACGGTCACTGGTCGCGGTCACGCTGGACGCGGTCGCGCTGGGCACGGGCACGCGGTTCGCGTGCACGCCGGGTAACGGCACACCGGATCCGGCCGCCACGGACTACAGCCGGATCCGCGTTCAGGATATCAGGGGCCGAGCGGTCCACCCTGGTCCCCCGCCGCCCGGCGTGGCACCGGGACCGCGTGCAGCGCGCGGTACCGCGCCCCGGACGGCCCGGGGTCGCTGCGCACCAGCGCGACCTCCGCGACGTCCCACCACGGTCCGGCATAGCCGCTGAGCGGCCCGATCAGCCGTGCCGGGTCCGGCAGTCCCGCGTTCCACCGGGCGACGGTGAGGTGCGCCCGGAACCCGCCGGGGTCCCCGCCCGCGATCCGCACCAGCTCGTGCAGCCCGCGCGTGTCGGCATCGGTGGCGGTCTCGACTCCGATCCACAGCACCCCGCGGAAGGTGCCCGCGCCGGCCAGCCGCAGCCGTGGAGCCGGGCCCGCGGCGGGCACCCGCCGGTCCAGCTCGGCCGCGAGCGGCGCCGGATCGGCGGGCCCGTGGAAGCGCAGCGTCACGTGCCACTGCCGGGGAGGCGTGCGGCGGAAGCGCCGCAGCCGCTCCACCTGCCGGGACGGGAGCTCGCCGAGCGCGGCGGCGAGGTGCTCGACCGCCGCCGCGGGCGGCCACACCGCGGTGAACAGCCGCGGCGGCGGGTGCTCCGCACCGACCTCGTCCACCGCCTCGGTGCCGTCGGCCGTCGGAGCTCGACCCACCGGATGGGTGCCATCGACCCCCGGAGCTCGGGCCACCGGTTCGGTGTCGCCGACCCCCGGAGCTCGGGCCATCGATTCGGTGCCATCGGCCGCCGGAGCTCGGGCCGCCGGTTCGGCACCTCCGCCGCCCGGGGCTTCGCGCTCCGGTCCTCGCCGCGCCAGGTCTTCGCTCACCGGCGCAGTGTCGCAGCGATCCCGCGAGCGCGGGAGCGGCCGGTCAGGCCGGTTCGCCGGTGGCCGCGCGGCGCAGCAGGCCGGCCAGCTCCGGGTAGCGGCCGTCGATCAGGGCGGCCGCGGCCTCCAGTTCGCTCGGCTTCGCCGCACCGCGCAGCACCGGCCAGGCCACTTCTTCGCCGTTCACCGCCATCACCGGCAGCGTGTCCCGGCCGACCGACGGCTTGGAATCGCGCACGTCCGCCAGCGCCGCCTGGATCGCCTCCGACTCGCCCGCGGCCACGCCCGGCACGAGCACCTTGCGCTCCAGCATCACCAGCCTGGCCAGCACCGACGGGTTCCCGATCTTGGCGCGGCGGCCGCTCATCACCTGGCTGAGCATCGGCGCGCTGATGCCGAGGACCTCGGCGAGTTGGGCCTGTGAGATCCGGAACGCCACCACGAGCCGCCGAACCCGATCGCCCAACGGCTCGCCGTACCACTCGCGTTGCAGCGCCAGATTGCGCTGGACGCTCTTGTGCTCCGCCACCTCAGCTCCCCAGGTACCACAGTAGATCGCCGCCGCCGGAACGTTCCCCCGAGCGGGCGGTACTGAATACTGCCAGGCCATCGCGCCGCACCGGAC
Organism: Saccharopolyspora sp. NPDC047091; assembly: GCF_040643635.1. Classification (NCBI taxonomy): domain Bacteria; kingdom Bacillati; phylum Actinomycetota; class Actinomycetes; order Pseudonocardiales; family Pseudonocardiaceae; genus Saccharopolyspora; species Saccharopolyspora sp. NPDC047091. The sequence goes on along the minus strand of NZ_JBEYUS010000040.1, from coordinate 10,643 downwards.
CGGTTCGGTGATTTCGCCCGCCCCCAGCGGGTCGATCAGCCACGAGCACCGAGGATCTCACGGGTGTCCACGACGTCCTGGTTCATCTGCTCGATCAGCGCTTCCACCGAGTCGTAGCGCTCCATCCCGCGCAGCCTGCGCACGAAGTCCAGCCCCACGTGCTCCCCGTAGAAGTCGGCGTCCACATCGAGCACGAACGCCTCCACCGTCCGCTCCGTACCGGAGAACGTCGGGTTGCTGCCCACCGACACCGCCGCGGGCAGCGTCTCGCCCGGGCCGGTGGAGCCGCGGCGCCGGTGGGTGAACCAACACGCGTACACGCCGTCGGCGGGGATCGCGGAGTGCTCCGGGCTGGACAGGTTCGCGGTCGGGAAGCCGAGCTCGCTGCCGCCGCGCCCGGCGCCGCGCACCACGATGCCCTCCAGCCGGTGGTAGCGGCCCAGCGCGGACGCCGCGGCCACCACGTCCCCGGCGTCGATGCAGGAGCGGATGTAGGTCGAGGAGAACGTCACCGGCGCGTCCGAGGGCCCGTCGGCGCGCTCGGTGGTGCCGCTGAGCAGCCGGTCCGAGGCCACCTCGAACCCGAACCGCTCCCCCAGCTGCGCGAGCAGCGCGATGTTCCCGGCGGCGCGGTGGCCGAACGTGAAGTTCTCCCCCACCACGACCACGGCCGCGTGCAGCCGGTCCACCAGCAGCTCGTGCACGAACTCGTCGGCGGGCATCCGGGACAGCTCCGCGGTGAACGGCAGCACGCAGAACACGTCCACGCCGAGCTGCTCCGCCAGTTCCGCGCGCCGCCGCAGCGTGGTCAGCTGGGCGGGATGGCTGCCGGGCCGCACCACCTCCGCGGGGTGCGGGTCGAAGGTCATCAGCACGCAGGGGATGCCGCGCTCGCGCGCCGCCCGCACCGCGTGCGTGATCAACTGCTGGTGTCCCTGGTGGATCCCGTCGAAGACGCCGATGGTGACGACGCACCGGCCCCAACCGCCCGGGAGCTGCTCCAAACCGCGCCAACGCTGCACGGCTGGCAAGCCTACTGGTTGCCTCCGGATCGGCCGTTCAGCCCGCCGGGGTCAGCACCAGCACGGGTCGCGCGGTCCGCCCCTGGTCCTGCACCAGCGCGACCGCCCGGCCGTCGGGGCCGAACACGCCGCAGGTGCCGGCGACGCCGGTCGCCGGGATGGTCTGGCCGTGCATGAGGGCGCGGACGGTGACCGCGTCGGTGTCGTGCCGGGCGAAGGCGGTGGCGATCGCCCGGTCCAGGTCCATCGACAGGCCCGGCTCCGCTTCCAGCTGGTCGAGGGTGCGGGCGGTGGCCAGGCCGAACGGGCCGACCCGGGTGCGGCGCAGCTCGCCGAGGTGGCCGCCGACGCCGAGCCGGGCGCCGAGATCGCGGGCCAGCGCGCGCACGTAGGTGCCGGAGGAGCACTCGACGAGCACGTCCAGCTCGACGAACCGCTCCTCGTCCGGCTCATCGGCGGGCTCGGCCGGTGCGCGCAGCGCCAGCAGGTCGAACCGGGAGACGGTGACCGGCCGGGCGGCCAGCTCCACCTCCTTGCCCTCGCGGGCCAGTTCGTAGGCGCGCTTGCCGTTGACCTTCACCGCGCTCACCGAGCTCGGCACCTGCTGGATGTCCCCGGTGAGCTCGGCGATGCCGTCCCGGACGGCCTGCTCGGTCACCCCGGACGGGTCGGTCCGCGACCACATCTCGCCTTCGGCGTCATCGGTGCTGGTGGCGGCGCCGAGCCGGATCGTCGCCAGGTACGCCTTGGTGTCCAGCGCCAGGTGCCCGAGCAGCTTGGTGGCTCGTTCCAGGCCGAGCACCAGCACGCCGGTGGCCATCGGGTCGAGGGTGCCCGCGTGGCCGACCTTGCGGGTGCCCATGATGCGGCGGACGCGGGACACCACGTCGTGCGAGGTCATGCCGGAGGGCTTGTCCACCACGAGCAGGCCGGGCGGGACGGTGGGACGGTTGCGCGCTGTACGGGAGTGCTCGGACACGGCTGGCAATACTCCACGACCGCTCCCCCCGCTCCCACATCGACCCCGCCCACCCCAGCCCGCCTGCGCCCGGACCGCCTCGCCGTCCCGTCAGCGGCGCAGCCGCTGAACAACGACCACCCAAGACACCGGCACCGCAGCGGGTTCTCAGCTGTTCCCTCGCGAGGACAGCGATTTCTCCTGTGGCGGAGCCACCGGTGAAAACGATCCCGCAGCGAGGGAACAGCTGAGGTTCCGCCACCCGAGCACTACGCAGAACGAGCGGGAACCCACAGATCAAGCAGGTGACGTGCCGATTACCGCCCACTTCCCCGACCTGGCGCGCAGCAGCAACGTGATCAGCCGCAGCACCATGAACAGGCTGAGGCCCGTCCAGATCCCGGCGAGCCCCCAGCCGAAGGCCAGCGACAACCAGATCAGCGGCAGGTAGCCGACGGCGGCGCTGAGCATCGTCGCGGTGCGCAGGTAGCGCGCGTCGCCCGCGCCGAGGAACACCCCGTCCAACGCGAACACCACTCCGGCCACCGGCTGCTGGAGCACGAAGAACCACCACGCGTTCGGCAGCTGCGCCAGCACCGCCGCATCGCTGGTGAACACCCGCGGCAGCACCGCGGCGAGCGCCGCGAACACCAGGGCCAGCAGCACCCCGAACCCGAGCCCGTACCAGCTGACCTGCCGCGCCACGCCCTTCGCCCGCTGCGCCGCCCCACCGCCGAGGGCCGCACCGACCAGCGACTGGGCCGCGATCGCCAGCGAATCCAGCACCAGCGACAGGAACGACCACAGCTGCCACACCACCTGGTGCGCGGCGGCCGCGTCGGCTCCGGTGCGGGCGGCGACCGAGGTCGCCGACAGGAAGCACGCCTGGAACGCGAGGGTGCGCAGCACCAGGTCCCGCCCCATCCCCAGCTGGGCGCGCATCGTCGCCGGATCGGGCCGCATCCCGGCCCGCTCCACCACGAGCGCGCGCAGGAACAGCGCCGCCGCGATGCTCTGGCCGATCAGGTTCGCGATCGCCGAGCCCTCCAGCCCCCAGCCGAGCGGGTACACGAACAGCGGGCACAGCACCGCCGAGGTCCCGTTGCCCGCGAGCACGAACCACAGCGGGCGCCGGGTGTCCTGCACCCCGCGCATCCATCCGTTGCCCGCCATCGTGATCAGCACCAGCGGCGCGCCGAGCAGTGCGATCCGCAGCCAGCTCGCCGCCGCGTCCGCGATGGGCCCTTCCCCGGCGAGCAGCTCCGCGATCGGCACCGCGAACAGCTGCGCCAGCACCAGCAGCAGCACGCCGACGGCGATGCCGAGCCAGGTGGCCTGCACCCCTTCGGCGACGGCGTCCGCGCGCCGGCCGGCGCCGTGCAGCCGGGCCGTGCGGGCGGTGGTGCCGTAGGACAGGAACGTGAGCTGGCTGGACACCAGCGTGAACAGGGTTCCGCCGAGGGCGAGCCCGGCCAGCGGCACCGCGCCGAGGTGACCGATCACGGCGGTGTCCACCAGCACGTACAGCGGCTCGGCGGCCAGCACGCCCAGCGCGGGCACGGCCAGTCCGAGCACCGTCCGCACCGGGACCCGTTCGGCGACCTCGCTCACGACACCCTCCCGGTAAGCTGTGAAACCGCATTTCGATCCTGACGCAGGCTAGCCGCGAGGAGCCCGGATGGACAGCACCGATTACGCGGAGCTGGCGCTGCGGCTCGCGAACGCCGACCTCACCGATCTGGACCGGCTGCGGGCGGCGCTGCACGACGAGCCGTGGTGGTCCGAGCGGGTGCACGAGCAGGACCTGGCGGTGCTGCGCACGGTCGCGGCGGGCCTGCGGGACGCGCTGGACGCACTGCTGGCCGGGGTCGCGGACCAGGCGCAGGACGCGGTGAACGCCCTGCTGGAGCGGCACCCGCCGCGGCCGCGGCTGTCCGGGCACGGCCCGCAGTGGCACGTGCACGTCGCGGGACCGGACGCCCCGCCCGCCACCGAGGTCGCCGCCGCGGCCGCCTGGGGCCTGGCGCAGGGCGTGGTGCTGCACGGCATGGACCGGTGGGGCCGGTGCGAAGCCGCGGGGTGCGGCACGTACTTCCTGGACACGTCGACCAACCGGGCGAAGCGGTTCTGCTCGGCGCGCTGCGCGAACCGTGTGCACGTCGCCGCGTTCCGCGCCCGCCGCCGCGGCTGACGGCGGCTGACGGCGGCTCAGCCGAGCAGCGGAGCCTTCTCCAGCGCCGCGCGCACCGAGTCGAGCACGTCGTCCGCCGAACCGTCGGCGGTGAACCCGGCCGCCAGCCGGTGCCCGCCACCGCCGCAGAGGTTCGCGGCCGCGCCGACGTCCACCCGGCTGTCCGCGCGCAGCGACACCGACCAGCGGTCCGCGGCGAGTTCCTTGAGCACCACCGACACCTCGGCCTCCGCCGTGGTGCGCACGATGTCGATCACGCCGTCGAGCTCCTCGCTGCGCACCTCCGCGGATTGCGCGAGCCGCACCTCCGCGTGCACCAGCCCCAGCCCCTGCGCCGCCGCCGGTTCCAGCGCGGCCCGGCCCAGCACGTCCGAGAGCATCGGCAGCCAGGCGAACGGGTGGGTGTCCATCAGCGAGCGGGTCAGCGCGTCCGGGTCGACCCCGGCTTCCAGCAGCCGCGCCGCCATCAGGTGGGTGGCCGGGGTGGCCCGCCGGAACCGGCCGCTGTCGGTGACCAGCCCCGCGTACAGGCAGCGCGCGATCGGCAGGTCCAGCGGGGCACCGAGCTCGTCGAGCAGCCGCAGCACCAGCACGACCGTCGCCACGGCCGTCTCGTCGATCACGTGGTGGGTGCCGAACCGCGGGTTCGCCACGTGGTGGTCGATGACGAGGACCGAGCCGCCCGCGTCGATGGTGCTCCGGACCCGGTCGGCGAGCGCGCCCAGCCGCTGCAGGCTGCCCGCGTCGCACACCACCAGCAGCGGGCCCGCGGCGGGCACGTCGGCGGCGGGCACGATCAGCCCGTCGGTGTCGAGGATCCGCAGCGACGCGGGTACCTCGGCGGGGTGGCCGAACGACACCCGGACCCGGGCACCCCGGGCGCGCAACGCCCGGCCCAGCGCCAGTGCGCTGCCCAACGCGTCCGCGTCCGGGTTGACGTGCGCGAGCAGCGTCACGTCGGAGGCGTCGGCGAGCAGCCGCGCGGCGGCCACCACCTCATCCGGCGTGGGTACCGCCGCACCGGCGGTTCCGGAATGCCCGTCCACAGGCTTCACCTCCACGCCGAACGGCACCGCACGACCGCGGTGCCGCCTTCAACGCACCGCATCCGCGCGGGCGGTTCAACCACTCTGTGGCCGATGCCGCAGATCGGCATCTTCGCCGTTCGACGGCTCGTCACCTGCGGTTTCCGCGTCGTCATCCGCGGTGTCCTCCGGTGCCGCACGGTAAGGGTCCGCCTCCCCGGCGTGCTCCGCTCCCGAAGCCAGCCGGGCGACCTCCGCGTCGGCTTCCTTGGCCCGGGCGACCAGCTCGTCCATCCGACGGGCGTCGTCCGGCACGGTGTCCGCGACGAACGTGAGCGTCGGGGTGAACCGCACACCGGTCTGCGCCCCCACCCGGGACCGCAGCACGCCGGTGGCGCTGGACAGGGCGGCGGCCGTCGACGCGTAGTCGCTGTCGTCGCCGAACACGGTGTAGTAGACCGTGGCGTCCCGCAGGTCCGGGGTGACGCGGGCGTCGGTGATCGTCACCATCGCCAGCCGCGGGTCCTTGACCTCGTATTCCAGTCCCGAGGCCACGATCTGCGCGATGCGCTTCGCGAGCCTGCGGGCGCGCGCCGTATCGGCCACGGCGCACCTCCTCCGTCGATCCTGCGCCCGGTGGTCCGGGCGTGAACAGTGTCCGTGTCACCGGCGGTCGAGCCGCCACGGCACGGCTCCCGGGCTGCCGCCGCGGGCGGGCCCCGTCACCGGGAGAACCCGCCCGGGGCCGTCAGTCTTCCGGACCCAGCATCCGCTGCCGGGCCGACAGGAGTTCCAGTTCGGGGCGCGCGGCGACCGCGCGCTCGCACGCGTCGAGCACGTCGCGCACGTGCGCGGCGTCGCCGGAGACCGCACTCACCCCGATCAGGGCCCGGCGGTGCAGGTCCTGATCGCCTGCTTCCGCCACGGCCACGTCGAAGCGCTTCCGCAGGTCGGCCACGACGGGCCGCACCACGGCGCGCTTCTGCTTCAACGAGTGGACGTCACCGAGCAGCACGTCCAGTTCCAGCGCACCGACGTACATCAGCTCGCTCCTCGGATCGTGCGCCCGCACGACCGCCGGGGGCCGCCCAGCAAGGACGACCCCCGGCGGAAGTGGATCAGTTGCGCGGCTTCTCCCGCATCTCGTAGGTCTCGATCATGTCGTCGACCTTGATGTCGGAGTAGGAACCGAGCGTCAGACCGCACTCGAACCCGTCGCGGACCTCGGTGGCGTCGTCCTTGAACCGCTTCAGCGAGTTGAGGCTGAGGTTCTCGGCGACGACCACGCTGTCGCGCAGCAGCCGGGCCTTGGCGTTCCGGCGCATGATGCCCTCGGTGACCATGCAACCGGCGATGGTGCCGACCTTCGAGGACTTGAAGACCTCGCGGACCTGCGCCTTGCCGAGCTCGACCTCTTCGTACTCGGGCTTGAGCATGCCCTTGAGCGCCTGCTCGATCTCCTCGATCGCCCGGTAGATCACCGAGTAGTACCGGATCTCCACGCCCTCGCGGTTGGCGACCTCGGCCGCCTTGCCCTCGGCCCGGACGTTGAAGCCCAGGACGATGGTGTTCTCCGCGGTGGCCAGGTTGATGTCGGACTCGTTGATGCCACCGACGCCGCGGTGGATGACCCGGAGCTCGACCTCGTCGCCCACCTCGATCTTCATGAGCGATTCTTCCAGCGCCTCGACGGTACCGGAGTTGTCACCCTTGATGATCAGGTTGAGCTGGTTGGTCTCCTTGAGCACCTTGTCCAGGTCCTCGAGGCTGACGCGCTTGCGCTTGGCGGCGTTCTGCGCCTCGCGGATGCGCGCCCCGCGCCGGTCGGCGATCTGCCGAGCGACCCGGTCCTCGTCGACGACGAGGAAGGTGTCACCGGCGCCGGGCACCGAGGTGAACCCGATGACCTGGACCGGACGGGCCGGCATGGCCACCGTGACGTCCTCGTCGTGCTCGTTGATCATCCGGCGGACTCGGCCGTGCGCGTTGCCCGCGACGATCGAGTCACCGACGCGCAGCGAACCGCGCTGCACCAGCACCGTGGCCACCGGACCGCGACCGCGGTCCAGGTGCGCCTCGATCGCGACGCCCTGGGCCTCCATCTCGGGGTTGGCCCGCAGGTCGAGCGAGGCGTCCGCGGTCAGCAGGATCGCCTCCAGCAGACCGTCGATGTTGGTGCCCTGCTTGGCGGAGATCTCGACGAACATGGTGTCGCCGCCGTACTCCTCGGCCACCAGGTTGTACTCGGTGAGCTGCTGGCGGATCTTGTCCGGGTTCGCACCCTCGACGTCGATCTTGTTGACCGCCACCACGATCGGCACACCCGCGGCCTGCGAGTGGTTGATCGCCTCCACCGTCTGCGGCATGACGCCGTCGTCGGCGGCGACCACCAGCACGGCGATGTCCGTGGACTTCGCGCCTCGGGCACGCATGGCGGTGAACGCCTCGTGACCCGGGGTGTCGATGAAGGTGATCGGGCGCTCGTTGCCCTCGAGCTCGGTCACGACCTGGTAGGCACCGATGTGCTGGGTGATGCCACCGGCCTCGCCGGCCTGCACGTTCGCCTTTCGGATGGTGTCCAGCAGGCGCGTCTTGCCGTGGTCGACGTGACCCATGACGGTGACCACCGGCGGCCGCGCGGCCAGCTGCTCTTCGCTGCTGTCCGGGTCGCCGAAGCTGATGTCGAACGACTCCAGCAGCTCGCGGTCCTCGTCCTCCGGGCTGACCATCTCGACCCGGTAGTTCATCTCCTGGCCGAGCAGCTCCAGGACCTCGTCCGAGACGGACTGGGTCGCGGTGACCATCTCACCGAGGTGGAACATCGCCTGCACCAGCGAAGCCGGGTTGGCGTTGATCTTCTCGGCGAAGTCGGTCAGCGAAGCACCGCGGCGCAGGCGGAGGACTTCGCCGCTACCGCGCGGCAGCCGGACACCGCCCACCGACGGCGCCTGCATGTTGTCCATGTACTCCTGGCGCTTCTGCCGCTTGGACTTGCGGCCACGACGCGCCGGACCACCGGGACGGCCGAAGGCACCGGCCGCGCCACCGCGACCGCCACCACCGGGACGGCCACCGCCGCCCGGACGACCGCGGAAGCCACCACCGGCGGGAGGCCCACCGGCCGGAGCACCGCCGCCACCACCGGGGCCGCCGCGGAAACCGCCGCCACCGCCACCGGGACGGCCACCGCCGCCACCGCCGCCGGGACGACCGCCACCGCCGCCACCGGGACGACCGCCACCGCGGCCACCGCCGGGTCCACCGGGACCGCCGGAGCGGGCCGGGCGGGACGGCATCATGCCGGGGTTCGGACGCGGGGGCATCATGCCCGGGTTCGGACGGTTGCCGCCGCCCTCACCGCCGCCGCGCGGGGCGGGAGTACCGGACGCCGGAGCGGTACCGGCACCGCCCTGACCACCGCGGTCGGGGCGCTGCCCCTGCTGACCGCCGCGACCGGGGCCGCCCTGACCGCCCTGGCGCTGCTGCCCGCCACCGGCACCGCCGGGACGCTGCGGGCGCGGCGCCGGGGAACCGGAGCCGACGCCGAACGGGTTGTTGCCGACGCGCGGCGAACGCGGGCCGGGCTTGGGCTTGGCGCCCTGCGGCTTCGGCGGGACGGTGCCGTCGCCGGCATCGCCGCCTTGCTTCGAGTCCTGCTTCGGGCCGGGCCGGGGGCCGGGCTTCGGGCCACCGGGACGCGGCGCGGCGGCACGCTGCTCGCCGCCCTGCTGCGGGGCCTCGGCCGGTGCGGCCGGTGCCTGCGCGGCGGGAGCCTGCTCGAACGGAGCGGTCTCCGGGGCCGGGGACTTCGGACCGGGCTTGGGGCCCGGCTTCGGTCCGGGCTTGGGCGCGCTGGTCTCGGCCGGCTGGCCTGCGGACTGCTGCTCCGCCGGTTGCGGGGCGGGTGCCTGCGGCCGCGGACCGGGCTTCGGGCCGGGCTTGGGCGCACCGTCACCGGCGGCACCGGGCTGGCCTTCGGGCTTGCGCGGCGGCGCGGGCTTCGCCCCGCCGGCACGGCCGCCGGGCTTGCCCGACTTGGGGTATGCGTCGCGGAGTCGGCGCGCCACCGGGGCTTCCACGGTGGACGACGCGGACTTGACGTACTCGCCCTGTTCGGCGAGCTTGTTGAGAACTTCCTTGCTGGTCACACCGAGCTCTTTCGCGAGCTCGTGCACGCGGGCCTTGCCTGCCACTGCTCTCCTCATCTGGTGAGGCCGGGCGGCAGTCCCGCTCGACCTCGTCCTATCGCCGATGCGCGTTCATGTCTTCAGCTTCACGGCTGATTCATGACGGGTCGACCTGCTTCCTTCAACTGCGTCCGCGCGGGAGGTTCCCGCGTCGGTCTGGTGATGAGCCGCTCGCCGCTAGTGACCCGGAATCCGGAGTGGAGTCCAGGTGTCCCTGCACGGCGGAGAGGTCCAGCGGCCCCGGCACTCGAAGTGCGCGGGGGAACGCCCGACGTCGCTCGGCGAGTCGCAGGCAACGGGGATCGGGGTGCAACCACGCGCCCCGACCCGACCGCCTGCTTCGCGGATCGGGGACGACCGCGGAACCCGCGGAACCGTCCTCGGCCACCACTCGCAGCAGCTCGGCGGCCGACGTCCGGATGCGACACCCCACACAGGTGCGAACCGGTCCTTGATCACGGCGATCGCCGTGCGTACCGGACGTTCGTGTGCGGATTCTCGCTCCCCTCGCGTCGAGCCACCAATGATTCTAACCCGCCGCCGCCAGCGCTCGTATCCGAGTCCGCCACCGAGGTGGCGGCGGACCCGGCACCGGGCGTCGCCGGGGCGGTGCGGTCACTCCGCGGAGCCGACCGCGGGCAGTTCGTCGGCGCCTGCCGCGCCACCGGGCGGCGGGGCCACGGCCTGTCCCGCCGAGGTGGTCGGCGAGGCCGGGTCGGCATCGCTGCGGATGTCGATCCGCCAGCCGGTGAGCCGCGCGGCGAGGCGGGCGTTCTGGCCCTCCTTGCCGATGGCCAGCGACAGCTGGAAGTCGGGGACGACGACGCGTGCGGTCTTGGCCCGCTCGTCGACGACCTCGACCGAGATCACCTTCGCCGGGGACAGCGCGTTGCCGACGAACGTCGCCGGGTCCTCGGAGAAGTCGATGATGTCGATCTTCTCGCCGCCCAGCTCGCTCATCACGTTGCGCACCCGGGCCCCCATCGGGCCGATGCAGGCGCCCTTGGCGTTGACGCCGCCGACCGAGGAGCGCACCGCGATCTTGGAGCGGTGCCCGGCTTCGCGGGCGACCGCGGGGATCTCGACGGTGCCGTCGGCGATCTCCGGGACCTCCAGCGCGAACAGCCTGCGCACCAGGTTCGGGTGGGTGCGGGAAAGGGTGATCTGCGGGCCGCGGGCGCTGCGGGAGACGCCGACGACGTAGCACTTGACGCGCATGCCGTGCTCGTAGCGCTCACCCGGCACCTGCTCGGCGGCGGG
>NZ_JBEYUS010000039.1:0-56998 GCF_040643635.1 Saccharopolyspora sp. NPDC047091 | reverse complement strand
AGCGCTTTCCTCGCGAGGACAGCGATTTCTCCTGTGGCGGAGCCACCGGTGAAATCGATCCCGCAGCGAGGAAAGCGCTGAGGTTCCGCCACCCCAGTGCTACTCGGTGGACACCGGGAAGCTCACGCTTCTGCGGTCCTCGTGGTGAAGCCGGTCAGCCCGGTGGCCCGCACGGTGCGCCCGCGCTCCACTGCCAGGTAGCTCACCACCAGCCCGGCGAGGCCCCAGATCACCAGCAGCACCACGGTGCCGCCGGACGGCGCCGAGCCGTCGACCACGGCCCGCAGCGCGTCCTGCGCGGGCCCGACCGGCAGCGCCGTGAGCACCGAGCTCAGCGCGGCGGGCACCGCGGTGATGAACCCGGTGGCCAGCAGCACCACCGCGACGAGCATCGCCAGGAAGCGGCCGGTGCCGCGCAGCGCGCCCGCCAGCGCCTGGTTCACCGCGGTGAACGCGACGGCGGTGAGCATCGCCAGCCCGGCGCAGCCGAACCAGCCGCCCACCGACAGGTCCTGCGCGATGCCGACGACGACCGCGACCAGCAGCCCCTGCGCGAGCCCGACCACCGCGGGCAGCCGGAACTGCCGCAGCGCCAACGAGAACGAGGACCGGGTGGATTCCAGCGCGCGGCGCGGGACCGCGCGCAGCACCAGGAAGGTGGCGACCGCGCCGACCCACAGCGCCAGCACCGAGTACAGCGCGATCCCGGAGGAACCGAACCCGAGGCTGCTGCCCTCCGCGGTGGTGATCGGGTTGGCGACGGTCTTGGCGAGCTTGTCCCGGTCCCCGTCGGGGTAGCTGGGCAGCTGTTCCACGGCCTGGTCGAGGCCCGAGGACAGCTGCCCGGTGCCGTCGCCGAGCTGGTGCGCGCCGTCGGAGAGCCCGCGCACGCCCTGGGCGAGCTGGTCGGCGCCGTCGGCGAGCTCCCCGGCACCGCCACCGGTCTGCGAGATCCCGTCGGCGAGCTGGCCGACACCGCCGTCGAGCTGCTGCGCGCCGTCGTGGAGCTGGTCGATGCCGCCGGACAGCGCGGGGAGCCCGCCACCGGACTCGGGGGTCTTCCCGGCGAGCGCGGCGAGCCCGCCGGACACCCCGGTGCTGGCCTGCTCCAGCTGCCCGGCGCCGTCGCCGAGAGCCTTCGCGGTGGCCGCCTGGATGGCGATCTTGTTGCAGATGGGCAGCGTGCCGGGCGGGCACTCCTTGCTCATCTCGGCGAGGTTCTCGGACATGCCCTGCAGACCGCCGGAGAGCTGCTGCACGCCCTGCGCTTCCTGCGCGGACACGTCGGCGAGCTGGCCGACCTGGCCGGGCAGCTGCGCGGTCTGCTGCTGGAGCTGCCCGATGCCGTCGGCGAGCCCGCCCATCCCGGTCTTGAGCTGCTGCGCGCCGCCTTCGAGCGCGCCGATGCCGTCGGCGAGCGCCCGCGACCCGTCCGCGAGCTGGTCGGCGCCCCCGGCGAGCTGGTCGGTGCCCCCCGCGAGCTGCTTCGCGCCGTCGGCGAGCGAGGTCGCCCCGTCGGAGGCCTCGCCGAGCTTGTCCCCGAGCGTGTTGAACCCGACGAACACGTTGTCCAGGTAGGTCGTGGTCAGCTGCCTGCCGAGCAGGTCGGCGGCGGTGTTGGTGACGACCCGGCTGATCGCTTCGTCGGCGAACTTGCTGCGGCCGCCGGTGCTGACGTCGATGGTGGCCTTCTTCGCCTGCGCCGGGTCTCCGGAGAAGGAGGTGGCGGCGGCGGAGAAGTTCTCCGGGATCGTCACGACCGCGGCGTAGGTGCCGTCCTGCAGGCCTTCGGCGGCGGTCTGCGGGGTGGCGAACTCCCAGCTGTAGTTGCTCTCGATCTCGCCGCCGACGAGCTTCGCGGACAGCTGCCGCCCGAGCGGGGTGAGCTGGCCGTTGACCTCGATCGGTTCGTCGTTGTTCACGACGGCGGCCTTGACGTCGTGCAGCCGGTCTTCGGGTTTGCCCAGCGACCAGATCAGCAGGCCCGCGATCGCCAGCGGCACCAGCAGCAGGCCGATCAGGGGGAGGATCAAGCGGCGCTTCGCCATCGTCTGCTTACCTCTGCTCTCTAGCGGATCGCGGCGGCGAGGACGTCGGGCATCGCGGCGTCGTCGCGCAGTTCGGTGAGGGTGGCGGGGGCACCCGCGGGCAGGACGTCGCGCGCTTCGGCGAGCCCGGTGGTGCCCGCGACGACGGTGGTCCCGGCGCCGGTGAGCAGTTCGCGGATGCGGCCGCGCTCACCGGGGTCGGAGGCCCGGTCGGTGCGGTCGAGCACCAGGACCTCGGGTTCTTCGCGCAGCGCCGCCCGCACCGCGTCGGCCCCGCCGGCACCGGCGTCGACGTAGGCGACCCGGGACCGCACGGCGGAGCCGCGGGCGGGCAGCACGTAGCCGAGGACCTTGAGCCGTCCGGAGTCGGGCTGGAGCCTGCCGGACAGGGTCAGCAGCACCGCGGTGATCGCGGACTCGTGCACGCCGCGGACCACGTGGACGGCGCCGCGCTCCACCAGGAAGCCCACGTCCCGGTACACGGGGGCGCCGGTGGCCGGGTCGTCCAGCCGGAGCCCGGCGCAGGCGATGGCCTCGTTCGAGCCGGGGCTGGGCCAGTCGGCGAGCTCGATCTCCTCGCGCAGGTTCTCCCCTTCGACGTCGAAGGCGGGCAGCATCCGATCCAGCTTCCGCGGCATCCACCACGCCTTCTCCCCCAGCAGCGCGAGCACCGCGGGCACCAGCGTCATGCGGACGATGAACGCGTCGACGAACACGCCGACCGCGAGTCCCAGCGCGATGGGCTTGAGGTTGGCGTCGCCGTCGGGGACGAACGCGGCGAACACCGCGAACATGATCACCGCGGCCGCGGTGACGACCTTGCCGGAGGAGACGAATCCGGTGCGGATCGCGGCCTGGGCGTCCTTGGTGTGCACGTACTCCTCGCGCATCCGGGACACCAGGAAGACCTCGTAGTCCATGGCGAGGCCGAACAGGATGCCCATCAGCACGATCGGCATGAAGCTGATCACCGGCCCGGTGCGGGCGACGTTGAGCACCTCGGCGCCCCAGCCGTCCTGGAAGATCAGCGTCACGATGCCCATCGAGGCGCCGATGCTGAGCAGGTAGCCCAGCGTCGCCTTGATCGGCACGGCGATGGAGCGGAACACCATCGTCAGCAGCACCAGCGACAGCCCGACCACGACGACGCCGAACGGCAGCAGCGCTTCGCCGAGCTTGTCGGAGACGTCGATGCCGACGGCGGTGAACCCGGTGACGGAGATGTCGATGCCGTAGGCCTCCTGGAAGTGGCCGCGCAGCGAGCGGATCTCCTCGACGAGGTCCTTGGTCTGCTCGGAGTCCGGGGCCCCTTCCGGGATCACCTGCACGATGCCGGTGTCCGCGGTCGGGTTCGGCACGGCCATCGGCACGTCGGCGACGCCGGGCAGCCGTTCGATCTCGGCCTTGAGGTCGTTCATCAGGCCGAGCGGGTCTTCGCTGGTGACGATGCTGCCGGTGACGATCAACGGCCCGTTGAAGCCCTGCGGGAAGTGCTCGTCGGTGAGGTCGTAGGTGACTCGCGCCGGGTCGCCGTGGGGCAGCGCGCCCGCGTCGGGCAGCCCGAGGCGGAGTCCGGCCGCGGGCACCGTCGCGATGCCGAGGACGCCGACGACGATGAGCACGGTGACGATCGGGAACCGGGTCGCGGCGCGGACCCAGCCGGCGAAGAACCGCTCGCCCACCGGCGGCTTGGCGCGGTCGGCGCGGGCGCGCTTCCCGGCCTTCGCCGACCGCGGGGTGAGCCGGTCCCCGGCGAAGCCGAGCAGCGCCGGGATGAGGGTGAGCGAGACGAGCACGGCGATGGCGACGGCGACGGCACCGGCGACGCCCATGGTGGTGAGGAACGGGATGCCCGCGACGCCGAGGCCCACGAGCGCGATCACCACGGTCAGCCCGGCGAAGATCACCGCGGAGCCCGCGGTGGCGGTGGACCGCGCCGCGGCCTCCTGCGGCGACACGCCCTGGGCGAGTTCCTGCTGGTGCCGGGAGACGATGAACAGCGCGTAGTCGATGCCGACGGCCAGGCCGAGCATCAGCGACAGCAGCGGCGTGGTCGCGGTGACGGAGCCGAACGCGGTCGAGACGAGGATGAGCGCGGTGGAGACGCCGACGCCGATCAGCGCGTTCACCAGCGGCATACCCGCGGCGAGGAACGAGCCCAGCGTGATCATCAGCACCACGATGGCGATCACCAGGCCGAGCGCTTCGACGATGCTGATGCCGGGGAAGCTCTGCGCGAACAGCGGCCCGCCGTAGGAGGCCTGCGAGCCTTCCGGCAACCGCTGCTGGAGGTCGGCGGAGATCTGGGCGATGTGGTCCTTGGTGGGCTGACCGATCTCCATGGTCTGCCCCTCGAGCTGGATCATGATCAGGGCGGCTTCGCCGTCCTCGCTGATCGATCCGCCGAGGTCCGCGTTGTAGGGCGAGACGATGGAGGCGGCCTCGTCCATGCCTTCGAGCTCGTCCACGGACCGCTCGACCTCGCGCTGCACGACCGGGGCGCGGACGTCGTCGGCGACCACGATGATCTGCGCGGAGGCGCCGCTGGTCTGCGGGAAGGTCACCGACAGCCGGTCGAGGGCGTTCTGCGCCTCGGTGCCCGGGATCGTGACGTTGTTGTCCATTCCTTTGAACAGGAGACCGGCCGCGCCGCCGGTCACGACGAGCACGAGCAGCCAGATCACGAGGACGGTCTTGCGGGCCGCGTAGGCCCGCCGCCCCAGTGTGTAGAGGAACGAGGACACGCCACACTCCTGTCGCCGGGAAGGTTCTCGCCGGACGGCGGATCACCAGATCAGGGGAAGTGGATACAACGCTGTATCCGATACATGAGCGTATCGGATAGGATGGGTCGGTTCCACGCGGGCCGCGATCGGCGGGAAATCCGCTGGTGTACACCGCAGGAAGGAAGGTTCGTGATGAGCGCGAACAAGCTCGTCGCACCCGAAGGGCACTCGGACGCGCCCGCGCGCGAGACCGCCCGGCGCGCCCGCACCCGGGAACGACTGCTGGACGCCGCCTACCGGCAGTTCAGCGAGCACGGCATCAACGGCGCCTCCATCGAGGCCATCGCCGACGACGCGGGCTTCACCCGGGGCGCGTTCTACTCCAACTTCAGCAGCAAGGAAGAGCTCTTCTTCGAGCTCACCGAACGGGAGAACCGGGCCCGGCTCGAAACGCTGCGCGAACACTTCGCGCACCTCGTGGCGCCGCTCGGCGAATCCGGCGGCAAACCCGCGCCCGCGCACATCGAGGGCATCATCGCCGACGTCATGTCGTTCCAGCCGGACATCCGGCAGTGGTGCCTGGTGCAGAGCGAGTTCCGGCTGCTGGCGCTGCGCGATCCCGAAGTGGCCCCGCGGTTCCTGGCCGCCGCGCACTCCTTCCAGCGCGAACTCGCCACGATGATCGACACCGCGGTGCGGGCCGTCGGCGTGCGCTTCCGGATCGACACGCTCGACCTCACCCGGCTGCTCATCGACCAGTTCGACTCCGCGATGCAGGAGACCATCCTCGCCGGCGACGACGATCCCGACCGCAGCGTGCGCGAGAAGGTGATGCGGACCCTCCCGCTGCTGGTCCACAGCCTCACCACCACCCTGGACGGGGACTGACGACCGTCTTCGAACCTGCACGTCTGCCTGTCAGCGGCGAAGCCGCTGACTGCTTGTCCCGCTACTTCTGTCGCGCAGTGCTCGGGTGGCGGAACCTCAGCGACTTCCTCGCTGCGGGATCGATGTCCGATGCACGTCCGGCACACCGCGACATCGCCGTCCTCGCGAGGAAGCCGCTGAGAACCCGCGGCGGTGCGAGTTGCTCTGTGGTCGCTGCTCAGCGGCTTCGCCGCTGACAGGAAACCGACACGACCCGCCGGGCAGGTTCGGAGACAGGCAGTGAGGTTCTGCCACCGGACCACCCCGCAACAAAAGTGGGGCGAGAGGTTCGGCGCCGGGGCGGATGCGGATCGGTCGGGCGGTGGGTGGGATTCCGCACGGCGTCCGAGTGGAAGCTCTGCGAAGGTCGGAACGTTCTTGATCCCGAGTGCGCCACCGCGCGCACCCGACGACACCGACGCAGAAGGAGAGGTCATGGCCGACCGCAACGCCACGACGAGCTGGACCGGCGACCTGGGCTCGGGTTCGGGCCTCGTCACCCTGGACTCCTCGAACGCGGGGCAGTTCCCCGTGTCGTTCGCGACCCGCGCCGAGGACCCGGCCGGGCAGACCAGCCCCGAAGAGCTCATCGCCGCCGCGCACTCGTCCTGCTACAGCATGCAGCTGTCCGGAGTGCTCGGCGAAGCCGGACTCACCCCGGAGCGGATCGACACCAGCGCCGAGGTCACCCTCGGCAAGTCCGGCGGCGGCTTCGCCATCACCGGCATCGCGCTGACCGTGCAGGCCACCGTGCCCGGCGCCGACGAGGACACCTTCCAGCAGGCGGCCCAGAAGGCCAAGGAGATCTGCCCGGTCTCCGCGGCCCTCACCGGCACCACCATCACCCTGGAAGCCATCCTGTCCTGACCCGCCGGTCGCCACGGCGGCGCACCACCTCGGGTGCGCGGCCCGTTCGTCCCACACCCGCGGGCGAACGGGCCGTGCACCCGCGTCGCCGCGCACACCGCCGCTCTCCTTCCGGGAACGCGGTCCGCGATCACGAACCGACGATGCGCGGGGGCATCGCCGTCCGGGGTGGAACGCCACGGCGTCCTCCCCCGCGCGAACCCGAATCGCCGGGTCCTCGCTGCGGACGGGAGCCCCCGCAGCCACGCGGCCCGTTCCCTCGCACGGATCAGGAGACGCTTCGCGGGACCGGCTACCGCAGCCCCGTGGTCGACCTGGAGAACGGGATCTCCTCGCACCTGCTGCACCTACGGGCAGCAGCGGTAGCGGCCGTCAGCTCTGCGACCCTGATCGAGCCGGACTCGCGCGACCGCATCGCCGCGGCCATCGCCGAGTCGGTGCGACGGCAGCGAACTCGAACATGATCAGCAACCGGCGCACGTCGACCTGCGCGGCAACGACGGCGGCCGCGTGGGAGTCGGGCGAACCACCGATGGCGCGGCGGTGCGCGACGCCGAGAACCGCGCAGCGGGATTCCCCGCCGGAGGCGCTGCTCCATGGTCGACGTCCGTCGCCGCCGTCAAGTCCGCTACGACCGGTAGCCCGTGCGCGCTCCGCTCCCGAACATCGGTGCCGCGAACCATCCGGCGAAGAGCACGGCGACGAAGCACCGGACCCTTTCCTCGACCGGACTGGGAAGGGGAAGTTGTTCCCCGCTCGGCAAGGACTTGCCCACGAGGGTTCCCCGATCCCGATTCCCCAGTGGTCGTCGCGAATTCCGACGTCACGGGCCTGCGAGGCTTCCCGGAGCCGAGCGGCCCGTCCGGCTGCTGCGCCCGGACGGACGGGGCGTGCGCCTTGACGTGATCGCGGGGTGTCGGGTGGGCTGTGGCCGGACCTGGGAGGCGGCCATCGGCATCGACGTCGTGCTCGCCGTGCTCGGCGCGGCGCTGCTGCACGCCACCTGGAACGCCCTCGCGCACGGCATGGACGACCGGCTCGCCGGGTTCACGCTGATGGCGCTGAGCTACGCCGCGGTCGGCGGAGTCGCGGCGCTGTGCACCGGCTTCCCGTCCGCCGCCGCATGGCCGTACGTGCTCGCCTCCGCCGCCGCCCACGTGCTCTACCAGGTGGGGCTGATGCTCAGCTACCGCCTCGGCCAGTTCGGCCAGGTCTACCCGCTCGCGCGCGGCACCGCGCCGTGGGTCGTCGCGCTGGTGTCCGCGACGGTGCTCGGGCAGCGGATCTCGGCGCCGGAGCTCGCGGGAGTGCTGGTGATCTCGGCCGGTCTGATGAGCCTGGTGCTCGTCGGCGGCCGGCCCACCGCGGCGCGGTCACCGGCATCGGCCGCCGCGTTCGGCACCGGGCTGATGATCGCGCTCTACACCGTGCTCGACGGCGTCGGCGTGCACCGGACCGACGTGCTCACCTACGGCGCCTGGCTGTTCCTGCTGCAAGGCCTCGCGCTGCCCCCGCTGGCGCTCGCGGTGCGCGGCCGGGCGCTGCCCGGACAACTGCGCTCCGCACCGGGCGGCGCGCTGCTCGGCGGGGTGCTCTCGCTGGCCGCCTACGGCATCGTGCTGTGGGCGCAGACCCGCGGCGCGCTCGCCCCCATCGCCGCGCTGCGCGAGACCAGCATCGTGTTCGGCGCGCTGATCGGGGCGGTGCTGTTCCGCGAGCACCTCGGGCGCGGGCGCGTGGTCGCGAGCGCCGTCGTGCTCGCCGGGATCGTGCTGCTCAACCTGCCCTGACCGCCACCGGACGGCGCGCCGCCGCGGTGAGCGCCGCGACCAGCCGGGCGCGGAACCCGCGCACCGCCGCCTCCGCCTCCGGCGTACCGGGCAGGCGGGTGCGCAGGAACAGCCCGTCGGCGGTGCGCGACACCCACAGCTGCACGTCGTCGGCCACCGTCTCGCTGCTGATGTGCCGCGGCCGGGATTCCGGGAACTCCAGGGACACCGGCATCCCGCGGTAGTCCACGTAGGACAGCATGAAGATGTCGCGGCGCACCCGCTCGTAGTCGTCGGCGACGGCGGCCAGCACCGTCGGCAGCGGCACGCCCAGCGTGCCCAGCGCCTCCCGGAACGCGACCTTCGCGTGCGTGTGCGTCTCGGCGAACCGGCTGTCCACCACGTTGAACGCGATCGGCGCGTTCGTCGTGAACCAGCCGACGGCGTGCCGCCAGCGCGGTTCGCGGCGGGTGTGCAGCGGCACGAGCAGCCCGATCCGGTCCTCCGCGCCCAGGTCGCGCAGCGCCAGCCCGGCCGCCGCCAGCAGGCCGGTGAACACGCTGCCCGCCGCGGACCGGCAGGCCGCGTCGAACGCGTCCGCGGACTCCGCGTCCAGCAGCCGGTCCGTCGTCGAGCGCTGCGGCACCGGCTCGCCCGGCCGCACCCCGAGCTCCAGCGGGAACGCGGGCGTCGTGCCGCCGCAGTCCAGCAGGAAGTCCCGCCAGTAGGTCACCGCCGGGTGCTCGCCGATCGGCGCGGGCGGCGCGCCCAGCACCTCCAGGCCCGGCGCGTCCCATCCCGGTTCGGGCGTGGTGCGCACCGCGTCGACCCGCGCCGCGGCGACCGCCGCGTGCTCCGCCGCGCAGTGCGCCACGAAATCGCCGACCGCGGGCAGCGCCGCCTCCTCACCGCGGGCGGCGGCGCGGTACAGCACCTGGATCTCGTGCGCGGCCACCGCCATCGACTGGGCGTCCGCGCAGGAGTGGTCGAACGCGGCGAACACCGTCATCCCCCGCTCGTGCCGGATCGCGCCGAGCAGGAACGGCGGCCACCGCAGCGGGTGGCACTGCTCGGCGAACCGCCGTGCCAGGTGCGCGCGCACCGCCGCCGAAGTCCGGAACTCCCCGGCGTCCTCGCGGTGCAGCGCCACCGCATCGGGGTCGAGCACCGCGCGGCCGATCTCACCACCGCGCTCGGTGAACCGGCTCAGCAGCCCGGGATGCCGCCGCACCCACCGGCCGAACGCCTCCGCCAGCGCAGCGGTGTCCCGCTCCCCCGGCAGGTCGAACGCGCAGGCCAGCCAGTGGGGCGCCCCGCCTGCGGCGATGCCGTCCAGGTGGAAGCGCTGGTTCAGCGACGGCGGCACCTCGCTCGGGGTGAACTCGTGGCCCGGGGCCGGGAAAGCGGTCCACTCCACGACCTCGCCGGGCGGCGGGTCGAACGCGCTGGTGGTCGTGACGTGCACCGGCGATCACTCCACGGCCGCGAGCGACGCGGCGGTCCGGAACTCGTGGTCGCCGTCGGCGAGCACGCGGTGCAGCACGGACTTCGTCCGGTCCAGGTAGCGGGCCACGTTCGCCGCCGCGACCGGCGTGTCCGGGTAGCTCGCCTTCAGGTAGGTCAGCCCGCGCAACCTGTTGATCCACATCGGCACGTCGAAACCCTCCCCCGGGCCGCTGAGCACCTGCGCGCCCGCCTCCGCCCACAGCTCGGAGCCGCGGATGCGGCGCAGGTCGATGAACGACACGATCGGCAGCACCGTGCGCGCGTCCTCCTGCAGCCGCAGCTGCGACCCCAGCACCTCCAGCAGCTTCACCACCGGCACGTCCGCGATCGCGCGGGCGCGGACGAACGCCTCCTCGGCGGCGGCGAGCACCTCGCCGAAGGTGCTCAGCCCGGCGAGCGAGAAGTGCAGCGGCACCAGGTTCACGAACCAGCCCTGCGCCGCGGCCCACCGCGGCTCGTCGCGGGTCTGCACCGGGGTCAGCGTGCGGTACGAGCTCGCGCCGGCCAGCTCGGCGGCGGCGATCGCGAGCGCCGCGAAGATCCCGGCCGGGAAGCCGCCGCGGTGCGCCCGGCAGCGCTTGCCGAACGCGGTGGCCTGGGCGTCGTCGAACAACTCGCGCTCGGTCAGCAGTTTGCCGCGCGGTTCGTCGCCGAGCCCCAGCGGCAGCGGGAACGACGGCGGCCTGCTGCCGCCGTCGAGCCAGAACTCGCCCCAGGTCCGCGCGGCCGCGGCCTGCTCCTCCGGACCGAGTTCGCGGGCGCGCTCCAGCGCGGCGAAGTCCGCGTGGTCGCCGACCTCCGGCAGCTCGGCCGGTTCGCCGGTGACCTGCTCCAGGTACAGGCGGCGCAGCTCGTCGAACACCAGGAAGATCGAGTAGCCGTCGGTGTGCGCGTGGTCGACCGCGAAGAACACCGTCGACGACTCCGGGCGCAGCACCGCGCCGAGCACGAACGGCGGCCAGCTCAGCGCGCTGGTAGCGGTGGCGAACCGGTGCAGCAGGTGGTCCCGGATGTCGGCACCGCTGTCGTACTCGCCGGCCTCGACGGGCACGAACTCGACGTCCGCGGCGTCCAGCGCGCAGCGGCGCAGCTCGTCACCGGTGTTCTCGAACCAGGTCAGCAGGGTGGCGTGCCTGCGCACCCAGCGCTGCCACGCCCCGGCCATCGCCGCCGGGTCCAGCTCCCCCGGCAGGTCGAACGCGGTGGCCAGCCACGGCGAGTGCACCGCGCCCGCGGCGTCGTTGGCCAGCGAGCGGCGGAGGTGGTTCTCCTGGAACGAGGACGGCGGCGCCGGGTGCTCCAGCGCCGAACCCACCGAGTCCGAAGTGGACTCCGACGGGTGCCATTCGACGAGCCTGCCCGGAGCGGGCTCGTAGTCGCGGAGTGCGTTCATCCTCATGGACGAGTTCCCTTCAGCACCACGTCGTGGTCCAGTCCGGTGTGCCGCGTACCCGCGCCGACCGGCGTGCGCGCGCCCGACCCTACTTGATCATGAAGTTCGACGTCCGTCCACAGTGGCGCGAACTCGGGCACCAGGTCCGGATCGGCCGTCGCCGCCGCCGCGAGCACCAGGTAGCGGAGCCGGGCGACGTACTCGCGCACCGCGGCGTCCGCCTGATCCGCGCCGGGGAACCTGCTCGTCACGTAGATGCCCTCGACGCTGCGCATCACCCAGAGGTAGACCTCGTCCGCGGAGCTGGCCGGGGCGTGCAGCGCCCGCGCGTTCGACTCGGCCCAGCAGCGCGATCCCGGACTGGACCGCAGGTCCATGTAGGACACCACGAACCGCGGCGGCAGCTCGACGCCCAGCAGTTCCGCCACCTTCGGCACCGGCACCGTGGACAGCGGTTTCGCCCGCCGCAACGCCGCGCCCGCGCTCGGCAGCAGGTCCAGCAGATCCACGCCGTCCGGCACCCCGGCGGCGCCCGCGGCGGTCACGCCCACCGGCAGCGCCAGCTCCACCGGGGCGAGGCCGACGAACCAGCCCACCGATCGCGCCCACGACCGCGCCGACCTGGTGTGCAGCAGCAGCAACGCGCGGAACCGGTCCGGCGCGTCGGCGGCCCCCGGCCGGGCCGCGGCGAGCGCCAGCGCCGCCAGCGCCCCCGAGAACGCGCTGCCCCCGTTGCGGCGGCACGCCTGCTCGAACGCCGCGGCGCCGTCCGCGTCCACCAGCCACTCGCACAGGCCGTGCTGGCGTGACCCGTCCGCGGCGAACGGCGCGCCCGCGGGCAGCGGGAACCCGGGCGGTGCGCCGCCGCAGTCGGCGAGGAACTCGGCCCACCGCGCCACCGGCTCGTCGGAGCGCTCGAAACCGTCGGTGTACTCCCGCTCCCGGGCGCAGAAGTCCACGTAGCTGCCGATCTCCGCCACCGCGGGCAGGTCGGCGGCGCGTCCGCCGCGGGCGGCGAGGTAGAGCTCGCGGATCTCGTGCAGCACCAGCAGGATCGAGTAGCCGTCCACGTTGCCGTGGTCGAAGGCGAGGCAGACCGTGCACGAGTCGGCGCGGGAGACGGTGACGAAGGCGAAGGAGGGCCAGCTCGTCGGATCGGTGCGCGCGTTGAACAGCTCGCGCAGCGCGTCGGAGGCCTCGGCCGGATCCCGGAAGGTACCGAGGCCGGTGCGGGAGACCGTTAATCGACCGGGTTCCCAGGTGTGGCGCCGGACCTCGTCGCCGTCCGGGCGCAGGGCGCTGCGCAGCGTCTCGTGCCGGTCCAGCCAGTCCAGCAGCGCCGTGCGCCAGGCCGGCTCGTCCAGCGGGCCGTCCAGGTCGAAACCGACCGCCAGCCAGCTCGGGTCGCTCGTCGCACCCTGCTCCGCCCTGGCCCGCACGTGGGCCTGCTGCAGGTGCGACGGCGGGCGCGGGTCGGGTTCGGGCTCGGCCCCGTCCGGCGGGGACACGCACCACCGCGCCGCCTCGCCCGGCCGGACGCTGTAGTCCGCGATCTCCGTGAATCTCATGCCGCCCAATCAGGTTGCCGATACCGCGCCCCGCGCGCCTCGGTCTCGTCGTCGCACTGGACCATTCCGGTGCGCGGCGAGGCCATGATGCCGCAAGGAGACCGGAATGGGTTTCGGGGCCCCGCCGGTCCAGCGCGCTGGGGCGGTCATTCAAAACCGGGGAACTGCGCGGCCGCAAGGCCCGATTCCGCGAATCGCGCGTTTTCGCAGCCCAGCGGGGCCGAAATCGATGTCCACCAAGTAAGATCGGAATAGCATTCCACCGGTCCGTGAATACTTCTCACTGGACTGCATCTTTTCTCGGCGACGTGAAAACTTTCGCGCTGATCGCGAGTTTTATCGATCTTGCCGCACGATTCACCACGAACTCGCATCGGTGCAACAGACGCCGTTCATCACGGCACGACCCGGAGAACGGACATGGCGGCACCGAACGGATCGGTACCGCCATGTCGGAACGTCGCGGGCTGGATGCGGGCCGGACGCGGCTAGATCTGCGGCGGCCGGTGCTCGTACGGCGTCGACAGCACCACCGTCGTCCGCGTCGAGACCTTCGCCGCCTCCCGGATCTGCCGCAGCAGCTCCTCCAGACCCAGCGGCGAGGCCACCCGCACTTGCAGGATGTAGGACTCGTCGCCCGCCACCGAGTAGCACGACTCGATCTCCGGCAGGTGCTCCAGCCGCTGCGGGTAGTCGTCCGGCGCGGCCGGATCGATCGGCGTCAACGAGATGAACGCCGTCAGCGGCAAGCCGATCTGGTCACCGTCCACTTTGGCCACGTAGCCCTGCAGCGCGCCGCGCTGCTCCAGCCGCCGCACCCGCTGGTGCACCGCCGACACGCTCAACCCGACGCGCTCGGCCAGATCGGTGAAGCTGCACCGGCCGTCGTGCGCCAGCTCCCGCAGGATCGCGCGGTCGGTCGCTTCCAGTTCGCCCGAATTCCGGTCGCTCACGCCGGCAGCACCACCAGGTCGTGCGGCTGCTCGTTCACGCTCAGGACGCCGTCCTCGGTGACCACCACGATGTCCTCGATGCGGGCGCCCCACCTGCCCGCCTGGTAGATGCCCGGCTCGATGCTGAACGCCATGCCCGGCTCCAGCTCCAGCGCGTTGCCGCCGACGATGTAGGGCTCCTCGTGCACGTCCAGCCCGATGCCGTGCCCGGTGCGGTGGATGAAGTGCTCGCCGAACCCGGCGGCCGCGATCGGTTCCCGCGCCGCGGCGTCGATCGATTCCGCGGTGGCGCCGGGGCGCACCGCCCGCACCGCCGCGTCCTGCGCCGCCTGCAGCACCGCGTAGGTCTCCGCCACGTCCGGCTGCGCCGGCTCGCCCACCGCGTAGGTGCGGGTGCAGTCCGAGTTGTAGCCGGACGCGATCGGGCCGCCGATGTCCACGACCACCACGTCACCGGCCTCGATCACCCGGTCCGACAGCGCGTGGTGCGGGCTCGCGCCGTTCGCGGCCGAACCGACGATGACGAACTCGGCCTCGACGTGGCCCTCCGCGACGATGGCCGCGGCGATGTCCGCGCCCACCTGCGCCTCGGTGCGCCCGGCGCGGAGGAACTCGCCCATCCGCGCGTGCACCCGGTCGATCGCGGCACCCGCCGTGCGCAGCGCCTCGATCTCGGCGGCGTCCTTGCGCATCCGCAGCTCGCGGAGCACCGAACCGGCCAGCACCTGCTCGGCGCCCGTCGTGGAACGCAGCGGCAGGCAGTGCAGCGCCGGCATCACGTCCGCGACGCCCAGCCGGGACGGGGTGCGGCCGCCGCGGCGCAGCAGGTCCGCGACCAGCGCGTGCGGGTCCTCACCGTCCACCCAGGTCACGACCTCGATGCCGAGCTCGTCGGCGGGCACGTCCGCGTAACCGGGCGCCTCCAGCTTCGGCAGCACCAGCACCGGGGCGGCACCGCCCGCGGCGGGCAGCACCAGGGTGCTGAGCCGCTCGAAGGACTCACCGCGGGCACCGAGCAGGTACCGCAGGTCCGAACCGGGGGAGATCAGCAGGGCATCCAGATCGGCGCGCGCCGCCGTCTCCGCGGCGCGGCGCAACCGGGCGGAGAACACCGCGGGATCCTGCTTGAGCGAGTCAGTGGCCATGGCCACCAAGCCTAACCGCCGGGCGCCGCGCGCCAGGTGAATGGCCCGTTCGCCCAGCCGGTTCGGGCGAATGGTCCATTCGTCCGATGCGGGACGGCGCCGTCCGGCGCGGGCCGGAGCGACCCGCCCACCGGTCGGGGGTCGGCGACGGGCCGCTCCGCACCCCGGCCGCGATGGCCGGGAAGCCGCGGTGCGCGGCGCGTGCGCACCGGGCTGCTGAGACTGTATGGCGCCGCTCGAGCCGCCTGGTGACAGTGATCTGACAGCCCTGCGGCGATCTGGCGGCCCGACCCGCCGGTCGGCGATCGGACAGCCCTGCCCGCCGGGCGGTGTCGGCCCGCCGTGACAGAGTGGGCGCCGTGACGGGTTCTGTGATGCTGATCGACTCCGCCGGGCTGTGGTTCCGCTCCTACTACGCGCTGCCCGAGTCGCTGACCTCCCCGGACGGGATTCCGGTGAACTCGGTGCGTGGATTCTGCGACATGCTGGCGAAGCTCATCGGCGAGCGGCGGCCGACCCGCGTGGTCGCCTGCCTGGACAACGACTGGCGGCCGGCCTTCCGGGTGGCGGCGCTGCCGTCGTACAAGGCGCACCGGGTGGCCGAGGCCGACCCGGACGCCGAGGAGGTGCCGGACACCCTCGGCCCGCAGATCCCGATCATCCTGGACGTGCTGGACGCGCTCGGCGTGGCCACCGCGGAAGCCGAGGGCTACGAGGCCGACGACGTGATCGGCGTGCTCGCCGAACGGGAATCCACCGACCCGGTGGAGGTCGTCACCGGCGACCGCGACCTGTTCCAGCTGGTGCGGTCCGGTCCCGTCCCGGTGCGGGTGCGCTACGTCGGCGCCGGGCTGGCGAAGGCGCAGGACTTCGGTCCCGACGAGCTCGCCGAGCGCTACGCGCTGGACCCCGCGCGGGCGGGCGACGCCTACGCGGAGATGGCCGTGCTGCGCGGAGATCCCTCCGACGGGCTGCCCGGGGTCGCCGGGATCGGCGAGAAGACGGCCGCGAAGCTGATCACCGAGTTCGGTTCGCTGGCGGCGCTGCTGGCGGCGTCCGAGCAGGGCGACCGGCGGCTCACGCCCCGGGTGCGCGGCAAGCTCGCCGAGGCCGCCGAGTACCTGGCCGCCGCGCCCGCCGTGGTGCGGGTGGTGCGGGACGCGCCGGTGGTGCTGGACCGGCCGGACCCGGTGCCCGCCGCGCCCGCCGACCCGGACCGGCTCGCCGAGCTCGGCGCCCGCTGGGGCCTCGGCGGCCCGCTGGACCGCCTCATCGCCGCGCTCTGACACCGGGCACAGCCCGTTCGGCCGCCGGGAAGGGTCAGAACCCGGTTCCGCACCACGGGAGGCGCGGGGTGGCGAAGAGGGCGTCGGCGGCGGGAACGGCCGCCGGGTCGTGGACGTCGATGCGGTTCGCCGCCACGAGGGTGCTCGGGGCGACGTCGCCCAGGTACAGCGACCCCAGCACGTCCACGTCCAGGCTCAGCTGCGGCGCGTCCGCCACCGGTTCCGCGCCGCCCGGGCCGATCCGGTAGGCGCCCGAGTTCTGCGGCAGGAACGCGTCCCGCACCTCCACGACGACCGCGGCCGCCGCGCCGTAGGACCGCGCGGCCAGCGCCGCGGGCACGTCCACCAGCCGCACCCACAGGTCGTCGTCCACCCGGTCCACGCCGTACCCGCGCCGGTCCGCCAGCCACCACGGCATCGGCTCGTCCAACGGCCGGTCCACCGCGATCACCGAGGTCGCCAGGTCCAGTCCCAGCAGGAACCGCCACAGCGAGGCGACGGCGGTGTCGTCCGCGCCGTGCAGGTCGCTCACCTGGATCTGGACGGCGCCGTCGCCGAACTGGTGGTCCGCCTTCGACGGCTCCCACAGCGCGAAGCCGTCGTCGGTGCCGGACTCGTCGGAGTGCACCGCGACCCGCAGCGTTCCGCCGTTCTCCACCGCGGCGCCCAGCCGCGTGGTCCACCAGCCGTCGCTGCGCGCCATGAGCCCCGGCCTGCCGGTGCCGATGCGGGCGTACAGCTCCGGCAGCAGCTTCTCCGCCGCGATCCCGTCCACCAGCCGCACCTGCCCGCCGACCGGAGCGTCCGGGCGCAGCTCGGCGTGCGTGCGCGCCACCCGGGCCCGCTGCGAACGGGTGCCGAGGCCGTAGCCGAAGCGGGGGTAGATCCGCGTCTCGGAGGCGTGCAGCATCGCCAGCGGCTCCCCGCGCTCGCGCAGGTCGGCCAGCTGCGCGCGCATCAGCTCCCGCAGCAGGCCGCGCCGGGTGCGGTCGGCGCGCACCGCCACCCCCGTCACCGCGGCGGCGGGCAGCACCGCGCCACCGGGCACCTCCAGCGTGGAAGGCAGCGACAGGGCGGTGCCCGCGAGCTCGCCGTCGAGGAACGCGCCGAGCACCCGGCCCGGCTCGTACCGGGCCACCGAGCGGCGCCAGCGGTCGTCGCCGACGCGCTGCGGTTCGTGCAGGGCGGTCACGAACAGGTCGAAGCTCGGGCGGTACTCGGATTCGGCCAGCGGCCGCACGTGGACGTCGGTCACGCCTGCATCCTGCCCAGCACCGCCGAGTTCGTCGAGCGAATTCCCCGCCGACTACCGCGGGTAGCCCACCTCGTAGATGCCGGAGGAGTCCCGGACGGTCACCGACACCGGCTTGGTCCCGCCGCCGAGGGTCACCTGGCAGTCGAAGCGGTTCCCGGCGACGACCTCCTGGCCCGCCGGGCAGCTCACCGATTCGACGGTGCCCAGGTGGTAGGAGTCGCGCAGCGTCTGCTCCACCCCCCGTTGCAGGCCGTCCGCGTCGAACCGGTCGTGCACCAGCACGCCGGGGTGCACGAAACCGACGACGGCGAGCGATCCGGCGACGGTCACGAGGACCGCGCCGCCGAACACCCACGGCACCTTCGACCTCGTGCGCGGTGCCGACGGCGGGGCGGAGCCGCGGCCGGGCGGGCCGACGACGATCGGCGGCAGGTTCGGGGCGGTCGACTCGGCGCCGGTGGCCCGCGGGCGGGCGCCCGCGTCGCCGGTGCGGGGCCGGGTGTCCTGGTTCGCGCCGCCGGGCCTGCGGTCCGGTCCCGGTTGCTGCGGGGCGGATTCCCCTTGCCGCGGGTGGGCTTGCTGCTGCCGCGGGTGCTGGGTCCGGACGGTCTGCTGCTGCGACTGGTGCGAGGCCTGCTGCTGCGCCGACTGGTTCTGGTGCTGCTGCGCTTGTTGTTGCTGCGCCTGCTGGTTCTGCGTCGGCTGGTTGGGCGTCGGCTGGTTGGGCGTCGGCTGGTTGGGCGTCGGCTGGTTGGGCGTCGGCTGGTTGGGCGTCGGCTGGTTGGGCGTCGGCTGGTTCCGGGTCTGCTGCTGCGCCGGCGGCTGGACCTGGCCGGGCTGCGTCTGCCCGGACCCGCCCTGCTCCGGCCTGCCCTGCTCGGGCCTGCCTTGCTCGGGACCGCCCTGCCCGGGCCTGCCCTGGCCCGGCCGCCCGGGACGACGGCCGGGGACCGGGAGACCGGGGTTGGTCCGCTGGCCGACACCGGCCGCGGAACCGGGGTGCCCTTGCGCCGGCCGACCGCCCTGCGGGGACGGGCCGTTGGGGCCGCTCATCTGGTACCTCCGGGAAAGCTGAGAGTTCTGCGGTGCGCGACCCCCGACGCACCGCTCCCCCGAATCCAATCACAGCGCGCCACCGCGCCATGACCCCCGCCGGGTCCGCCTCGATTCAGCCGCCGCCGCAACCGATCCCGGCGCGGCGCCCGATCAGACCGCGCCCGCGGCGACGACCCCCCGGCGGATCGCGGTGACGGCCTTCGCCGCCGCCGCGCCCACCGGATCGGACTTGCCGGTGACGTCGCGGATCTGGTCGAGCAGGTCCACCACCTGGCGGCACCAGCGCACGAAGTCACCCGCGGACAGCTCGTGCCCGGTGGACTCGGCGGCGGTGAGCACCCGCTCCAGGGATTCGCCGCGCGCCCACCGGTACACCGGCCACGCGAACCCGGCATCGGGCTCGCGCGTGCGGTCCAGCTTGTGCCTGCGCTCGTCCTCTTCCAGCTCGCCCCACACGTCCCAGGTCCTGTCCAGCACGTCGGCCACCGCACCCGACGGCACCGGCGGCGAGACCGCGCCTTCCCGCCGGGTCTCGTAGACGAGCGCGGACACCACGGCCGCGAGTTCCGCGGGCTGCAAGGACTTCCAGATCCCGGCGCGCAGGCATTCCGCGGCCAGCAGGTCCGATTCGCTGTAGAGCCGGGTGAGCCGCCTGCCGTTCTCGGTGACCGGCTGCTCCGGATCGTCCGGCGCCACGTAGTCCCGCTCCGCGAGCAGGCCGATGATCCGGTCGAACGCGCGCGCCAGCGAGTGCGTGGTGGTGGAGACCTTGCGCCGCAGGTGCTCGGTCTCCGAGCGCAGCCGCTCGTGCCGCTCGGCCCAGCGGGCGTGCTTCTCCCGCTCGTCGCAGCCGTGGCAGGGGTGCGCCTTCAGCGCGCGGCGCAGGCTGGCCAGCTCGGCGTCGTCGCCGACGTCGGACCGGCGCCCGCCGCGCCCGCCCACCGAGATCCCGGTGTCCCGCAGGCTCGACGCCAGGTCGCGGCGGGACTTCGGGGAGCGGGTGTCCACGTGCTTGGGCAGCCGCATCCGGCCCAGCGCCTCCACCGGGGAGGTGAAGTCGGCGACGGACAACCGGCCGGACCAGCGGTCCTCGGTGACCACCAGCGGACGCGGCTCCCCCATCGGTTCCAGGCCGGGGTCGATCACCACGGCCAGCCCGGAGCGGCGACCTGCGGGCACCTGGATGACGTCGCCCTTGCGCAGGTTCTCCAGCGACTTCGCCGCCTCCGCCCGCTTGGACGCCCGGTTCTGCCTGGCCAGCACCTTCTCCCGCTCGGAGATGCGCCGGCGCAGCGCGAAGTACTCGGCGAAATCGCCGAGGTGGCAGGTCATCGACTCGGCGTAGCCCTCCAGGGCTTCCGCGTTGCGGTCCACCCGCCGCGACAGGCCGACCACCGAGCGGTCCGCCTGGAACTGCGCGAACGACTGCTCCAGCAGGTCCCGCGCCGCGTCCCGGCCCACCCGCTGCACCAGGTTCACGGCCATGTTGTAGCCGGGCCGGAACGAGGAGCGCAGCGGATAGGTGCGGGTCGAGGCGAGCCCGGCGACCTGCTTCGGGTCCATGCCCGGCTGCCACACCACCACCGCGTGGCCTTCGATGTCGATGCCGCGGCGGCCCGCGCGGCCGGTGAGCTGGGTGTACTCGCCGGGCGTGAGGTCGACGTGCGATTCGCCGTTGAACTTGACCAGCCGCTCCAGCACCACGGTGCGGGCGGGCATGTTGATGCCGAGGGCGAGGGTCTCGGTGGCGAACACGGCCTTCACCAGGCCGCGGACGAACAGCTCCTCCACCGTCTCCTTGAACGCGGGCAGCAGCCCGGCGTGGTGCGCGGCGACCCCGCGCTCCAGCGCGTCGCGCCACTCCCAGTAGCCGAGCACCGTCAGGTCCGCCTCGGGCAGCGAGCTGGTGTGCTCGTCGATGACCTCGCGGATCTCGTCCAGCTCGTGCTCACCGGTGAGCCGCAACCCGGCGCGCATGCACTGGGTGACCGCGGCGTCGCAACCGGCGCGGCTGAAGATGAACACGATCGCGGGCAGCAGGCCCGCCGAGTTCAGGCTGTCCAGGATCTCCACCCGCGACGGCGCGAAGAACCGCGGTGGCCGGGCGCCCTTGCGCTTGCCGCCGCCGGGGCCGCCGCGGCCGCGGCCGTACGGCGAGTGCACTCGGGACAGCTCCTGGGTGTGGCGCAGCAGCCGCGGATTCAGCGTCAGCTCCCGCTCGGAGGTCTCGCCGCCGAACAGGTCGAACATCCGGGAGCCGACCTGCATGTGCTGCCACAGCGGCACCGGGCGGTGCTCGTCCACGACGACGGTGGTGTCGCCGCGCACCGCCACCAGCCACTCGCCGAACTCCTCGGCGTTGCTGACCGTCGCGGACAGGCTGGCCAGCTGCACGTGCTGCGGCAGGTGCAGGATCACCTCTTCCCAGACGGCGCCGCGGAACCGGTCGGCGAGGTAGTGCACCTCGTCCATCACCACGTAGCCGAGCTGGTCGATGCCTCGCGAGCCCGCGTAGAGCATGTTGCGCAGCACCTCGGTGGTCATCACCACGACCTGCGCGTCGCCGTTGATGGAGGTGTCCCCGGTGAGCAGGCCGACCGCGTCCTCGCCGTAGCGCTCGCAGAGGTCGGCGAACTTCTGGTTGGACAGCGCCTTGATCGGGGTGGTGTAGAAGCAGCGGCGGCCCTCGGACAGCGCCAGGTGCACCGCGAACTCGCCGACCACCGTCTTGCCCGCGCCGGTGGGCGCGCACACCAGCACGCCGTGGCCGGATTCGAGGGCCTGGCAGGAGGTGCGCTGGAATGCGTCCAGTTCGAAGTTCATCGAGCCCGCGAACTCGGCGAACTTCGGGTGCGCGCTGCGGCGGCGGTGCGCGGCGTAGGACTCGGCGGGCGAGGCGGGTGCGTCGCCCGGGGCCGCGCGGCGGGCGTTCTCGCCGGTGGAGCGGCCGCGGCGGGCCTCGTCCGCGACGGGGCCGTCACCTCGGTCCTGCTCCGGAGCGGAGCGGTCGTCCCGGTCCTGCTCCCCGGTCGAGCGGTCGTCCCGGTTCCGCTCGTCGGCGGACCGGTCCTCCCGGCTCGGCCCACCTGCGGGCCGGGCGCCCCGGTCCTGCTCACCGGTGCGGCGGCCGCCCCGGGTCCGGTTGCGGCGCGGGGCTCCCCCGCTCCCGCGGGACGCGTCGGCGGAACCGGGTTCCACCGCGGGCGGGTTCTCGGCGGCCGGGTCACCCGGCGAACCGGGGTTCTTCTCATCCGATCCCGAGCGATCCGGATGCGACATGTCGGAGTGCGAACGGCTCACAGCCACCCTGACAGGCTTTCACATCGCACCGACCGTCGTCGCACGCGCAGTGCTCCGGCCACGTCCCGGGGCGCCGAGGTGAACGGCCCGTCCGAGCGGCGTGCGCGGGCGAACGGGCCGTTCACCTGGGGCGAACGAGCAGCTCAGGCCGCGTCGATCTTGGCGGCGGCCGGGGCGAGCACCTGCAGCGCGGCGGGCTGGCAGCGCAGGCTCACCGGCAGCCTGGCCTGCGGTTCGCCGTCGGCGAACGCGGTCCAGCCGTTGCCGCCGCCGAGCCGCACCGAACGGGCCCGCAGCGTGCGCACCGCCGGGTGCTCGACGTGCTTGCCGCTGCGGATCGCGGGCAGCACCCGCAGCAGGTCGGCGCGGCCGACCTCCCCGACGACCGTCACGTCGAACAGCCCGTCGGTCGGGTCCGCGTCCGGGCAGATCGGCACCCCGCCGCCGTAGTAGGGGGTGTTGCCGACGGCCACGCAGGTCGCGGCCACGTCGAGCACCACGTTGTCCGCTTCCACGCGCAGCGGCATGGCCTGCAGCCGCGCGATCTCGTGCAGCACCGCCACGTCGTAGCGGGCGCGCCCGATGGGCAGCCGGGAGCGGTTCGCTCGGCCGTTGACCTGGGCGTCGAACCCGGCGCACAGCACGGTCGCGAACCGCTGGCCGCCGACCACGCGGCCCAGGTCCAGCGCCCTGCGGTGCCCGCCCTGGACGGCGTCGGTGGCGGCGCGGGCGGCCTCCAACGGGTCGGTGGGCAGGCCGAGCGCGCGGGCCAGGTCGTTGCCGGTGCCGACCGGGATGATCGCCAGCGCGGTGCGCGCCCCGGCGCAGACCTGCACCGCGGCGTGCGCGGCACCGTCCCCGCCGACCACGGCCAGCACGTCGACGTCGTCGCTCACCGCGGCGCGGGCGGCGCTCGCGAACTGGGCGGCGTCGGCGGCGACCACGACCCGGACCGCGGAGACCACGCGGAACCGCCGCACGGCCTGCGCGGCGATGGCCGCGGCGCGGCCCCGGCCGGAAGCTGGATTGATCAACACCACGGTGCGCATGGGGCAACATCGTGGCCCACGCCCCCGTCACGTGACCAGCGCCCCTCCGGCGCCGCCGGTCAGCGGCGGCCGTTCGCGCCGAAATCCGGGGTGGACTCGTCCAACCGGACGAGGCCTTCGAGCGCGCGCCACGCCCCCCGCAGCGGGGGTTCCGCGACGCGGTGCTGCTCGTGGCCCGCCGCCTGCGGCAGGTGCGGTGCGCGGGCGGCCGGGCGGGCCGGGCCCGCGCAGGCGCGCTCGGCGGCCCGCACCGGGCTCGGCCACGCCGGTTCCTCCGCGCGGAACCGCTCCTCCGCGAACAGCCGCGGCAGCTCCGCGAGGGCGTAGCGCCCGCCGCCCGCCGCGCAGTCCAGCAGCCCGAGGTCCACCAGCTCCTCCAGCGCCCGCTCGGCGGAGTCCACGTCCAGCTCCGCGAGCAGCGCCGCCCGCCGCACCGTGATCTCCGCGTCCGCGCCGAGCGCCAGCCGCCGGAACACGACCTTGGCCGGCTGCCCGCACCGCCGGTGCGCCGCCTCGAAGGAGGGCCGCACCCCCAGATCGCCCGCGGTGAGCGCGTCGAGCCGCCTGCGCCGGTCCCCCAGCAACCGCAGCAGGTCGGACACCCGCCAGGTGGGGCGCCCGGCGAGCCGGTTGCCCGCGATGCGCAGCGCCAGCGGCAGGTACCCGCACACCTCGGCCAGCGCCAGGCTCGCCGACGGTTCGCGGCGCACCCGCTCGGCTCCGGCGATGCCGCCGAGCAGCCGCACCGCGTCGGCCGGGGCGAGCACGTCCAGCGGTATCCGCGTCACCGATTCCAGCCCGGCCAGCCCGCCCCGCCCGGCGATGAGCAGCAGGCAGTCCGGGTTGCTGGGCAGCAGCGGCCGCACCTGCGCTTCGTCGGTGACGTCGTCGAGCACCAGCAGCACCGCCCGGTTCCGCAGCAGCGACCGGTACAGGCTGGAGCGCGCGTCGGTGCCGGCCGGCAACCGGTGCTCGGCGACGCCGAGCGCGCGCAGCACCACGCCGAGCGCGTCCGCAGGCGGCACCCGCCCGTTCCGGTGCATGGGCAGGAAGAAGCAGCCGTCGGGGTAGCGCTCGGCCAGCCGGTGCGCGGTGTGCACCAGGAACGTGGACTTGCCGACGCCGGGCGCTCCGGTGACGGCGACGGCGGGGGCGCTGCGCGGGCGGCGCGACGCGGCCAGCGCGGACCGCAGCTCGTCGGTCGCACGTTCGCGGCCGGTGAGGTCGGCGATCTCGGGCGGCGGGGCGCACAGCAGCCCGCCCCAGTCCGGGTCGGCCGCGGGTGGCGCGGCCTCCGGGCGCGGCAGCAGGTTCCGCAGTTCCGCTTCGTCGGTGGCGAGGGCCGCCGCGAGCGAGCGCAGCGTCCGGGCCTGCGGGCGCGCGACCCGGCCGCGTTCCATGTCGCCGATGGCGCGGGCGCTGATGCCGGTGCGGCGGGCCAGTTCCTCCTGGGTGAGCCCGGCGCGGGCGCGGCGCCGCCGGAGCACGGTCCCGAAACCGGGGTGCGGGGTGTCGCCGGGACCGACCTGCGCCATCTACCCCACCACTTCTTCCGCAGCGGCGGACCCGGTCCGCCGACGTGCCCTGCCGGAATTCCGACCGCCGCGCTGCGGTGCGAACTTCTTTCCCGACGCCCCCCGGCGCTCTCCGGACACCATTATCCGGTGCCGCGTCGCGCCGCACAACGCCCGGGGACTCGCGATTCCCTTTCCCGCGGATCCGTTGTCACCGGGCGCATTCCGGCCGCTCGAATGGACGCATCCGAATGGCAGCGGAAAGACACTCGATCAGCCGAGCGGCGCCGCCGGACCGGAAGAAATCGGCACCCCGGTTCTTCCGGTGGATCTTCCTGGCCGGGCTCGGCATTTCGTGCTTCGCTGGATCAGGGGGGCGCCGGTCGGGCGGCGTGCGATCGATTCGGGGAGGGATGCGCATGCCGGGGCACCGTGCGGGCCATCGGCGCTGGTGCGACCGGCGTTCGCGATACTTCGGCGGAATGCCGGAATTCGGGAGTTCCGGATCATCTCGGCACATCGCGCAGCACACCGCTCACGTTGAGCACCTCCCGGCACCGGTCCGCGCGCTGACCGGACGGCGGAGTTCCGGGCAGGCTGCAATTCACCTGTCCGACGACTCGCCCTTCCGCCGGTACCGCGATCGGTGTGACCCAGTGGTAGTCCTGGTTCCGGAACGTTTCCAGCGCGATCACGCTGATCTGGCGGCCGCCGAACCAAATGGTGAGAACGCCTTCGTCCCCTTGGTAGTTCGCCAACACCAAGTCGGTGATGAAGAACACCTTGCCCTCCGGAACGATGTACGGCTCCGCCGCGCTGCCTCCGCCATTCGTGGTCACTCGAATGGTCGTGGAGAACTGCCCGCCGTCCGGCGCCGTATTGCTCCCGGGTGGAACCGCTCCGGGCGGCTGGCCCTGCTGCTGGTCCCCGCCCGGTTCCTGCGCGGGCGGCTGTTCGGGTTGCGGCTGCGGGGGCGGGGCGAGTTCGCCGTTGCGCGCCAGCTCCTGCGCCCGTTCTTCCGCGGCTTCCCTCGCCGCCGACTCCAGCGCCGGTTTCATCAGCGCGAACCAGGCGAGCACGAGCGCCAGCAGCAGCGCCAGCAACGCCAGCAGCCACTTCGGCAGGATCGGCAGCTGGTGCAGCTCGCCGTCCAGCTGTTCCGGGTACGCGTCGAGCCCCGGTGCAGGCAGCGGGCCGGCCCCCGTCGGCACCGGCGCCGCGTCGTGGACGGCGATCGGCGAGGCGGTGACGATGAACGGCGTGTGCACCGGTTTCCCGAACCAGAGGAGCTTCGGGGCGCGCGCCCGCAGCCGCACCTCCACCTGGTCGTCCGGGTCCACCCGCAGCCGGGTCTCCTCCAGCCGGAAGCGGAGTTCCTCGGCGGCGTCGCTCGGTTCCAGGGGCACGTCGACCGGCGTGTTGCCCTGGTTGTGCAGCATCACGTCGTAGCGGCCGGTGAGCCAGGCGCGGCGGCGCTGCGGCGCGAGCCACGCGCGCAGCTGCTGGAACGGTTCGATGTGCACCGTCGTCTCGGGCACCGCGGCCAGGTCCGGTCGTTCCACCGGGGTGACCCGCACCCCCAGCGGCACTTCCCCCGCGGGCGCCTCGGGAGACCTCGGCGGGCGCAGCACCAGCGTCACGCTGCCCCGCGTCCCCGGGTAGAGCGAGAGCCGCGCCGGTTCGACGACCGTCCACGGCGCGCAGCGGCCGACGACCTCGAACTCGTAGGCCTCCACGATGTCGGTGCCGTTGTGCACGGTCAGGGTCGTGGTGGCCTCCCCTCCCGGGGCGACCACGATCGTCTCGTTCTCCCACTCAGCTGAGGTGCTCACCCGACGAAAGCTAGGTGCCCCCGGCCGTCCGCGGCAGGGCCGCGCGGGCAGCGGGCGGGCAAGGCGGCTGCCCGCAACGACGCAACTCCACTGCCCGGACCTCCCGGACACTCCACCCGAGGTGAGGAGACAGCGCACATGACCACGAGAGTGCCCGTCGCGGTGCACGCGGGCGATCCGCTGCTGCACGCGGGCGTGACCGCGCAGCTGCGCCCACGTCCCGAGGTGGACGTGCTGAAGCTCGACGAGCACGAACGAGCCCAGGTGTCGCTGGTCGTGGTGGACCGGGTGGACGACGAGGCGGTGCTGCTGCTGCGGCGGCTGCAGCGGACGCCGAGCACCCGCACCGGACTCATCGTCGGCGAGTTCGGGCAGAACGCGCTGCGCATCGTCATCGAGTGCGGGGTGTCCGCGGTGCTGCGGCGGGCGGAGGCCGAGCAGGACCGGGTCGTCGGGCTGATCACCGCCCTGGTGCGCGGGGAGAGCATGCTGCCCGGCGACATGCTCTCCCGGCTGCTGGACCACGTGGGCCGGTTGCAGCGCAATTCCGCCGACGCCGCGCAGGGGTTCAACCTGTCGACGTTGACGGCGCGGGAGGTGGAGGTGCTGCGGCTGATCTCGGAGGGCTTCGACACCGGGGAGATCGCGGTGAAGATGTCGTATTCGGAGCGCACGGTGAAGAACATCCTGCACGAGGTCACCACCCGCCTGCAGCTGCGCAACCGCGCGCACGCGGTGGGCCACGTGATGCGGCAGGGACTGATCTGATCCACCCCGGGTTGCCCGAAAGTCCCCCGCGGGCTTCCCGTTCCGGTGCCTGACCGGACCTCCCGGGTGCCCCTGCCGACGGACAGGATCAGTGCGGGTGCCGAGCTCGGAGGTGGGGAATGCAGGTGTCGGGCGCGTTCCGGCGCGGGTGGATGCGCGTCGGGGGCGCCTTGCTCGGGGTGCTCGTGGTGCTGTGCGGGCTGATCTGGTTGCCGCCCGCGACGGCGCAGCAGGAGCCGGAGGACCCGCCGCCGGGGCGCATCGCGTTCTCGGGGCCGGGCCACCGCAGCATCGGGTCGGTCGACGACACCTCCGGGTCGGCGGACGGGAAGACCTCGGAACCGCTGCTGGCGGAGCGGCCCGCGCACTTCGACGAGGATCCGGCCACCCGCGGCGACCTCGTGGTGTTCACCAGCCTCCGCGACGAGGCCACCGCGCAGGTGTACCTGCGCGACGGGGCGGGCGAGGTGCGCCGGTTGACCGAAGGCCGGGACGCCGCGCATCCGAAGCTGTCCCCGGACGGGCGCTGGGTGGTGTTCGACTCCGCGGAACCGGCCGGCGGGCAACGCACGCAGCGGGACCTGTGGCGGGTGCGGACCGACGGGACCCAGCTGACCCGGCTGACCACCTCCGCGTCGGACGAGACGTGGCCGTCGTTCTCCCCGGACGGCGAGCGGATCGCGTTCGCCGGGAACGCGTCGGGACGCTGGCAGATCTACACCCGCGAGGTCACCGGCGCGTTCGCCCAGCAGCGCACCCGGGAACCGAGCGGGGCCGCGGTGCAGCCCGCGTGGAACCCGGTGGACGAGGACCGGATCGCCTACACCTTCGACCCGGACGGGAACCTCTCGGACAGCTACGACCAGCAGGTGCGAGTGCTGTCGAGCTCAGGACAGACCACCGGGGACGCGCTGCTCGGCGGCGACCAGGCCGCGTGGACGAGCTTCTGGCCGGTGTGGCGGGCGGACGGCGAGTGCCTGCTGTTCCTGAGCCACGACCTGCCGAGCGGGCGGTTCACCACGAACTACGTGTACCGGGTGGACGTGCCGAGCGCGCCCACCTCGAACACGCCGGTGCTCATGCTCGACGAGGTGCGGGAGGTCGACTCCCCCGCGCTGCTGCCGGGCGGGCGGCTGCTGGTGGCGCGCACGACGGCGTGCTGCTTCAACGTGGCTCAGCTGCAGGACATCCGCCCCGACGGCAGCGATCCGCGCAGCCTCGGCGTGGATGTGCTGCACGAGGACCCGGCGGCGGCGGACGACTCCAGCAAGCTGTTCGAGCCGGATCCGAAGTACGACCCGTGGACGCAGCGGCAGTCCTACTCCCCCGACGGCGCGACGCTCGCGGTGAGCGTGTTCAGCGGACCGCAGGGCGACCGGCGGCAGCGCATCCAGCTGGTGGACGCGGACGGCTCGAACCGGCGCGAACTGCCCATCGCGGACCGGAAGCAGGGCGATTGGGAGACCGACGCGGCCTGGTCCCCGGACGGCACGAAGATGGCGGTGGCGCGCCGCTCCCCCGGCGGCCAGCCCGGTGATCAGAACCGAGGCAAGAGCCGGATCGTGATCGTGGAAGTGGCCACCGGCAAGGTCCTCGACCGGGTGCCGGTGCGGAACGAGGCGGAGGACGACACCCAGCCGGTGTTCTCCCCCGACGGGCAGCGGCTCGCGTTCAGCCGCGGGCAGCTGATCGTGCCGGACGAGCAGCGCTACAACCACATCTGGTTCGCCCAGGTCGGCGACCTGGATCAGCAGCGCAACGTCACCGAGCACCTGTGCGACTGCCCGCAGCGGGTGATCGACGACAGCGCCGCGTTCTCCCCGGACGGCGAGAGCCTGGCGTTCAACCGGGAACCGCACGGGCTGTACCGCTACGAGATCGACGACCAGTCCTGTTCGGTGCTGCTCCCGGAGTCCGAGGACGCCTGCCGCGACAAACCGGGGGAAGGGGGCGATCCACCGGAGCACTTCCAGCCGCGGGACCTCAGCTGGTCCCCGGACGGGAGCAGCGCGGTGTTCTCCGAGCGGGCCGACGTCAACAGCCCCGAACACCAGTCCATAGTGGACATGCAGACCGGCCGGATCACCCAGCTCACCCAGGGTTTCCCCGGCAGGCAGAAGGAAGCCACCTGGCAGGCCACGGTCGACGTGAGCGTGTCCGCGCCGGAGCGCACCGACGAGATCGACGTGGGCGACGAGGTGCGGATCTCGGCGCAGATCACCAACAACGGCCCCGCCTCCGCACCGCGCACGACCGCCGAGCTCACCGTGCCGGACGGCGCGCGGCTGACCGGGATCGACTCCACCGAGGGCAGCTGCGGAGAGGGCGGGAAGTGCGATCTGGGCCTGCTCGAACCGGACCAGCAGGTGCGGGTGACCGCGACCGTCGTCGGCGTGCGGGGCGGTGACCAGCGGCTCCGCTGGCGGGCGGAGAGCCGGATGCGGGACAGCAGGCCCGCCGACAACACCGCCACCACCATCGTGCCGGTCGTCGCGGCGGAGCCCCCGCCACCTCCACCGCCTCCGCCACCACCGCCGCCCGCGGCCCCGGGCGTGGCGGTGCGGGTCGATCCGAACCCGTCCTACGTGGGCGGCCGCACCGACGTGACGTTCACGGTGCGCAACGCGGGCCGCTCGACCGCCACCGGGTTGACGCTGGACATGGCGCTACCGCCGGGGATTCCGGTGCGGGCGCTGCCGCCGGGCTGCTCCGCGAGCCAGTGCCTGCTGCCGGACCTGCCGCCGGGCGCGGAACGGCCGGTGCGGCTCCTGCTGGCGCCGAACGCCGCGCTGGACGGCCAGATCACCGGCACGCTGCGCACCACCGGCACCGACACGACCCCGGCGGACAACGTGGCGCGCGCCCCGTACCGGGTGCTGCAACCGCGGATCATCGCGGTGCCGGAAGTCGGTGAGCCCGGATTCGTGACCTCGGTGCGCGGCTTCGACTTCCCGCCGGGGGTGCCGGTGCGGCTGAACTGGACGCCGGGGATCACCGCGGCCGCCGCACCCACGTTCCCCGGCCCCGACGGGAGGTTCGCGGCGCAGCTGCTGATCCTGCCGAAGGACCGGCTCGGCCCGCGCGACATCACCGCCGCGGGCGCCGGCTTCAGCCCGGTCCACATCCCGGAACCGTTCCTGGTCGTCGCGCCCGGGGTGCCGCCGCCGCTGGTGGGACGGCGGTGACCCCGGCCCGCTCCGCACGCCCGCCCGGAACAGGAGTGCAGGCAGCATGATCCACGAAGTCGACGAGGGCCTGCGGTTGCTGCTGGCCGAGGAGGGCGTGCCCGGTTCCGGGGTGGAGCTCGCGTTCGACCCGCCCACCACGGACTGGGCGGCGAAGCGCAACGCGCCGACGGTGAACGTGTTCCTCTACGACATCCGCGAGCAGCCCGGTCTGCGCCACTCCGGTGCGGTGGACCGGTTCGACGAGTCCGGCGAGATCGTGGGCCGGTTCGACCCGCCGCGCTGGTTCCAGCTGTCCTACCTGGTGACGGCGTGGACGAACCGCCCGCAGGACGAGCACCGGCTGCTGGCGCGGGCGCTGCGCGGCCTCATCCGGTACGAGGCGCTGGATCCGCAGTGGCGCACCGGTTCGCTGGGCGAGCTCGGGTTGGCGGTGTCGCTGGAGACGGGCGGGGAGCTGGCGGAGAACCGGTCGCCGACGGACGTGTGGTCGGCGCTGGGCGGCGAGCTGAAGCCGTCGCTCTCGCTGCGGGTGACCGCGCCGCTGGCGGGCGTGCTGCGCCCGGTCGGCCCGCCGGTCACGGAGGGCATGGCGCTGCGCGGCCGGGCCTCGTTCCCGGAGGGGCCCGCCGACGAGCAGCGGCACCTGCGCTACGACGGCACCGGCGCCGAAGGCGACGGGTTCTCCTCACCGAAGCCGCGCCCGGAGGGCCGCCGCCGGATGCGGGGCCCGCGGTGAGCGGCGAGCTGTGGGAGCGGCTGCGCGCGGTGGAGCAGCGGGTGCGGGCCGCGCTGGACGCCCGCGCCGACCCGGACCGCGACGACCCGTACCGCGGTCTGTACCTCACCGAGGAGATGGTGCGGCGGGTGCTGGCATCCCCGTCGGCGTCCTGGTCTGCGGAGCCGGTCGAGGTCGCCGAGCCGGGCGCGCGGCTGGCTCGGCTGGCCGCGGACTTCGGCTTGGACGCGTGGGACGTGGAGTTCCTGCTGGTCGCGCTGGCCCCCGAGCTGGACGCCCGGTTCGAGCGGCTCTACGGCTACCTCAACGACGACGTGACGCGGCGACGGGCGACGGCGGGCATGGTGCTGGAGCTGTGCGGGATGCCGACGGCGGGCGCGGACCGGTTCCGCTTCGCCACCGAGGCGCCGCTGGTCGCGGGCGGCCTGCTGGAGGTGCAGGAGCCGGAGCGGCCGCTGCTGACCAGGACGCTGCGGGTGCCGGACCGGGTGGTGGCGCACCTGCTCGGCGGGGACGAGCCGGACCCGGTGCTGCGCGGCCTGGCGCGGGTGGTGGACGAGCCGGTGGCGGAACCGGCGGAGCTGGCGAAACGCCTCGCCACCGGCCTGGACGCCGGCATCGGCGCGGTGCACCTGCGCGGTGCGGCGGGCGCCGAGCAGCAGGCGGTGGACGCGCTGGCGGTGAGCGGACGCGCGGCACTGGTGCTGGATGCGACGGCGCTGGCGGCCGAAGCCGAGCCCCCGGTGGCGGAGCTGGCGCGGGAGGCGCGGCTGCGGCGGGCGGGCGTAGTGCTCGGTCCGCTGGAATCCTTGCCCCGCAACGAATCCGCGCGCACCGTGCGGCGGCTGCTGGACGAGTCGGAGCGGATTCCGCTGCTGCTGCACGGTTCCGGCGGCTGGGACCCGACCTGGGCGCGGCAGGCGCCGCTGTCGATCGTGCTGCCCGAACCGGACCGGAGCGCGCAGTGGCGCCGCGCGCTCGCCGAGGCGGGCGCCGGGGACGTCGACGTCGCACCGCTGAGCGCGTACCGGCTGGGCACCGACCAGGTGCGCCGCGCCGCGTCGGTGGCGACCCGGCTGGCCCGCTTCGAAGGACGGCCGCTCGACCCCGGCCACCTGCGGGCGGGGGTGCGCGCGCAGAACGGCGCCGGGCTGGAACGCCTGGCCCGCCGCATCACACCGGGCGTGACCTGGGACGACCTGGTGCTGCCCGAGCGGACGACGCGGGCGCTGGCGGAGCTGTCGGTGCGCGCCCGGCACCGGGACCGGGTGCTCGGCGAGTGGCGGATGCGGCCCGGCGGTGGTCGCGGCCGCGGCGTGGTCGCGCTGTTCGCCGGTGAGTCCGGCACCGGCAAGACGATGTCCGCCGAGGTGGTGGCCGCCGACCTCGGCATGGAGCTCTACGTCGTCGATCTGTCCACAGTGGTCGACAAGTACGTGGGTGAGACGGAGAAGAACCTGGAGCGCATCTTCACCGAAGCCGCCGGGGTGAACGGCGTCCTGCTGTTCGACGAGGCCGACGCGATCTTCGGCAAGCGCTCCCAGGTGAAGGACGCGCACGACCGCTACGCCAACGTCGAATCGGCCTACCTGCTGCAGCGGATGGAGTCCTTCGACGGCATCGCGGTGCTCACCACGAACCTGCGCGCCAACCTCGACGAGGCCTTCACCCGCCGCCTGGACGTCATCGCCGACTTCCCGATGCCCGAGCCCGCCCAGCGCCGCGCCCTCTGGCACCGCACCCTCGGCGACGCCCTCCCCCGGGCCGACGACCTCGACCTGGACTTCTGCGCCGAGCACTTCGAACTCGCCGGCGGCTCCATCCGGGCCTGCGCCGTCACCGCCGCCTACCTCGCCGCCGAAGCCGACCGCCCGGTCGCGATGACCGACCTCCGCACCGCCATCCATCAGGAGTACGCCAAACTCGGCCGCCTCACCTTCGACGCCGAATTCGAGTAGGCGCTCCTACGGGTGCGGACCGACCGTGATGATCGTCAGTTCGTCCACTCCTGGGCCGTACGTCCACCAGATTCGCCATGCACCCGGAGTGTGGTTCTCGACGTAGGACTCCCACACGCCCTCACCGTCCGGCCCGGTGATCG
This sequence comes from Saccharopolyspora sp. NPDC047091, assembly GCF_040643635.1. NCBI lineage: Bacteria > Bacillati > Actinomycetota > Actinomycetes > Pseudonocardiales > Pseudonocardiaceae > Saccharopolyspora > Saccharopolyspora sp. NPDC047091. The sequence goes on along the minus strand of NZ_JBEYUS010000039.1, from coordinate 24,011 downwards.
AGTGGTACTTGTGGGATTGGAGCCCCGGGTGCGATGGGCCGATGTCGCGCAACAGCCGCAAGGTCTTGCGAACTTTCGTCCACTTCTCCTTGTGGCGCGGCCGCTGCAGATCTTCGATGACCTTCTGCGCCTGAGCGGAGTAAGCCAGGATGAACGGGGGCGCGCTCACTCGTCGTCGTCGCCTTCCAAGTAGTCATCCCGGTAGGAGATGCGTCCGGCCGAGCTGTCCGCGAGCCCTTGCAGCAAGGAGTTGCGGAGCTCGTCGTTCTCCCAAATGATCATTTCGCGGGCGGGGACGCTGGCCATCGGAATCATGCGGATCTCACCGGTTCCCTCGTTCTTGAACACGAGGTAGCGGTCTTTCCGGCGCACGCCCGCGCGCCCGAGCGCGATGCGGGAACGCTCATCGGCTTCGACCTCGGCGATGCGCTCGAAGTCGGCATCGGTTTCAGCTATCGCGCCCATGCGTTCTCCCCTGCTCGTAGGCCTCTCGGCCAGTATGCCACCAGTGGGCAGGTGGGCAATACCCACATGTGCCGGTCCAAGGCCCGCCGAGGCCGCCACCGGCCCCGCGCGGCTCGGCCAGGAAGCCAGGAGCACCGTTTGGTAGACATCCCGACATGGCGATGTGGGAGGGCGGATCGGCGCCCTGGACGGTGTTCGTGTCGGACGCGCTGCAGGCCCGGCTGGACACCTGCTGCGCGGACGGGCGCACGGCCACCGCGGTGGTGTTCGAGGCGATCGGGGCGGTGCGCGACCGGGTGCCGGACGTGGTGCGCGGCGCGCGGGCGCGACTCCGGTCGCCGCACGCCAAGGACGAGGTGCACTACCTCGGCTCCGGTCCGGTGCAGGTCCGCCTCCACCCGGACACCGAGCAGGCCGCGCTGCTGGAGCGGTGGTCCGCCGAACTCGGCGTGCCGATCACGACCTGGCTGCCCCCGGTGCTCAACGCACACCTGCCCGGCCGGGCCGAACCGGAGAACATGCCCTGGATCGTCCAGGACGACGAGCGGCGGTAGCGGCCCCCACGCCCCCGATCAGCACTGCACCACCGGCGGCCGCCCCACGCGAGCGAACGAGAACGAACCTCCCCCGGAACACGCCCACCCCGCGCGCTCACCGATCCCCGGCACTCGCACTCCACCACTGGCGCGGTGGTCGATCCCCGCTTGCGCGGGGCCGATTCGATGGGCTTGATACAGGTGATCGGCCCCACGGGTCCATCCCGGCGTGCGCGGGGCTGATCGCGGCTGGATCATGCACGACCTGCTGCGCGCCGGTCCATCCCCGCGTGCGCGGGGCCGATGAACGACGCCGACACCCGCCTGGTCCTCACCGAGGGTCCATCCCCGCGTGCGCGGGCTGATGTGATCGGGTCCATCGGGGCGATCTCGTCGGGAGGCCCATCCCCGCGGGCGCGGGGCCGATGCACCCCCGCCCGCACACCGTCACCCGCTCGGTGGCCCATCCCCGCGCGCGCGGGGCCGATTTCGCCGAGTCGAACCGCCCGTCCCTCCGCTACGGTCCATCCCCGCGTGCGCGGGGCTGATACTTCTTGAGCTGGGGTTTTGCTTGGCGGTAGGGCCGTTTTCGTTCGGTCTGGTCAGGTTACTCACGCCGCGGCGGAGCCGGAGCGGTGGGCGGCGGCGTCGTCGACGGCCCAGGCGACGTGGCCGTCGGGGCGGATGAGCACGGCCTCGGCGTTCGCCCACGGTTCGGCGGCGCCGCGCAGCTCGGTCCGGTGCCGCCGCGTTCCGGGTGGCAGCGCGGTGCCGGCTCCGGCGGCGGTGAAGTCGAGCAGCACGTGGTTTCCGCCGCGCATCAGGGGGAACAGCTCGCCGCCGTCCGCGAACGCCAGGTTCGGCGCGCGCCGCCCGGTCAGCGGGTGCGCGGAGTAGGCGGCCGGGTATCGGACGTCGAGCGCGCCGAGGCGTTCGGCGAGGGCCCGGGAGAACTCGGGGATGTCGCGGATCATGCCGGACAGGAATCCGCGCAGTGCCAGGCCTTCGACGGAACCGGTGGTCATGAGCGCGGTCTGCGCCCGGGTGGAGTCGAGCAGGTCCGCGCCGACCGGGTGCCGTTCGGCGTGGTAGCCGTCCAGCAGTCCGGCGTCGGCGGTGCCGTTGAGCGTGGCGCCGAGCTTCCAGCCGAGGTTGGTGGCGTCCTGGAATCCGACGTTGAGCCCGACTCCGCCGGTCGGGAAGTGCATGTGCGCGGCGTCCCCGGCGAGCAGCACCCGCCCCCGCCGGTAGGCGTCGGCCTGCCGGGTGGCGTTGCCGAACCGGGAGGTCCAGCTCGGCGAGTGCAGCCCGAAGTCCGTGCCCAGCGCGCGTTCCAGCTTGTCCCGCACTTCCGCCGTGGTCAGCTCGCCGGGATGCTCGGCCACGTGGTCTTCCGGGGCGATGCCGACGAACCGGGTGCGGCCACCGGGCATCGGAACGGCCAGCACGCCGCCGTCGGGCCCGAATTCGCTGATCGCTCCGGCGGGCGGGTCGGCGAGGACGACGTCGGCGAGCCAGCCCCAGATCGTGGTGCCGGTGCCGGGGAATCCGATGCCGGCGGAGGTCCGCACGGTGCTGCGGGTTCCGTCGCAGCCGACGACGTAGCGGGCCGCCAGCCGGTACGGCCCGGACGGCCCCTCGACCTCGATGCGTACGGAGTCCGAGTCCTGTTCCAGGCCCGTGACCCGATGCCCGCGGTGGATCGGCACGCCCCGCTCGCGCGCGTGCGCGGTCAGGAGTTCTTCGGTGCGGACCTGCGGCAGGAACAGGGTGAACGGGTAGGGCGTGTCGAGCTCGCGGAAGTCGAGCCGCGTGTCCAGCGCGCCGAAGTGGCCGGTGGGCAGCGGAATCCCCGCGTCGACGAAGTCGTCGGCGATGCCGCGCATGCCCAGGATCTCGATCGTCCGCGGGTGGAGGGTGAGCGCCTTCGAGTGCGGTTCCGGTTCGCGCTTCGCCTCCAGGACGGTCGCGGACACCCCTTGCAACCGAAGCTCCGCGGCGAGCCAGAGCCCGGTGGGCCCGGCTCCGACGATCACGACGTCTTCCACGAGCACTCCTTAGTCAGTGACCAATGGCCATCTCCAGTAAACTAGGTCAATGACCAAGGCGCAACGAGCGGCGCTCAGCCCGGCGGACGTCGTCGACGCGGCCATGCGGCTGCTGGCCGAGGAAGGCCTCGACGCCGTGACGGTGCGCGCGGTCGCCGACCGGCTCGGCGTGCAGATGAACACCGTCCTGTGGCACGTCAAGACCAAGAAGCGGCTGCTGGAGCTGATGGCGGACGCGGTCGTCGGCACCATCGACCACACCGGCCTGCCGGAGGCCGCCGACGAGCGCGCGGGCGAGCTGATCCGCCGCTACCGGGGCGCGTTGCTCGCCCACCGCGACGGCGCGGCCCTCGTCACCGGCACCCACGTCCCCGAACCGCACACGCTGCGCTTCGGCGAAGCGCTGCTCGCCGCCCTCCGCGAATCGCATGACGATCCCGTGGCCGCCACCCGAATCTTCTACGCGCTCGTCTACTTCACCCTCGGCCTCACGCAGGAGCAGCAGACCACCGGCGACGCCGACCAGGACCGGCTCGCCCGGGCCGCGGACCCCGAAACCCACCCGGCGCTGATCGCCTCGCTGCACACCCTCGCCACCGACACCTTCGACGACCGCTTCGAAGACGGAATCCGGCGGCTGCTGGCAGGAAGCTCCGGCAAGATCGTTGGCCGAGACTCGACATGAACACGTCACCGAGCCCTCAACGCGACGCGGTTCGACGACGCCGACCTCGGCCGTGAGCTGGGAGCCGTCCCGCAGGTGCAGGCCGTGCGGACGACCAGCCCCGGCAGGAAAATCACGCGGCCCATCCGCGCGCGTGAGGTAACGACACTTCTCGCCCCGACCATTCGCACCGAAGCCACGCCGTTGTCATTCGGCGGGCTGGGATTCGGTTCAGGAAACCGCCTGCTCCTCGGTCGCCAGCTTCCGCGGAATCAGAGTCAGCAAGTCGTCGTGCGACGGCCAGAACGGGGTGCTCACGCCACAGGCGTGCAAGGCAGCCCGGATGGCTGACTGCCCGACCGCTATGGCTTCGTCGACGGAGTCCGCCTTGGCGCTCGCCTCGACCTCCACGAGCCCCCGGCCTCGGTCGACGGACACCGCCGAGTCGGCGAGCTCAGGAGTGCACACCTCCTGTTCGAGGAGCGCCTCGGTGAGCCGGTCGCCGTGATCGAACAGGTCGACAGTGCTGCTCTGCACACTGAACTGCCAGTGGATCAGTACGCCGACCGTCACTTGGAGCCTCCTTCGTTCGGTGTGCACGGTTGCCGATGGAGCCAGCTTAGCGCCTGCCGTCCGTATTCGGGATTGCTGGGCGTGAGGTGGATCGAACGCTGGTGATCCCCGCATGGACACTTCACCCGGTAGTACGTGGGCGGATCTTCAATGCGCCAACCGTGCCGGTGGAAGACTTCGAGGACCTTCTCCATGTCTTTGCGCGGATGTTTCTTCCAATATCCCATCATCCTCCTCTGCCTACGCGAACATGATCCCGACACCCCCATTTCCCCGAACGAGCCACCTCTGAGAAGAAGATGAGCTGTTGCTCGAAACAGGCTTGATCAATCGTTCGGTTCCCGTACCGAGAGGATGAATTTTCCGGTCTCTCGCACCTCCTTGAGATCTGCGGACCCATCACCGGACGTACGTCGAAGGCGCTTGCAGCGTCGTCTTCACGTGAACGAGACGACGAGCAGAGCCCCGACATCGGATCGACGTCAGCCAATCCACTCATGCGCGCGATCGGCCGAACTTCACCACCCGGCACGCGCGAAACCGTTGCACTTAGTCCGGGTAGGCCTCGGCTGTGCGGGGGTCAGCGGTTCGGGAGTCGCGTCAGGGCTCGGCGGGTGGGTTCGTCGGCCGGGCGGCAGATCATGAGGCGCTGGTCGGAGTCCTGCAGGGGCATCAGGACTTCGAAGTGCACGTCGATCGGGCCGAGCCGGGGATGCCGCATCGCCTTGCCACCGCGGCCGTTGAGCTTGACGTCGCGCTGCGACCACAGGCGCGCGAATTCCGCGTCCTGCTCGGTGATCTCGGTGATGAGGTCGGTGAGCGCCCGGTCCTCGGGGTGCGCGGCCCACGCGGTGCGCAGGTGGGCGACGCCTTCGCGGAGGACGCGCTCGCGGTCGACGTAGTACTCGCGGATCTCCGGGTGCGCCAGGCACAACCACATCGCGTTGCGGTGCGGCGCGGGCAGCGAGCCGAAGTCCAGCAGCAGCCCCGCCATCTCCGCGTTCCAGGCGAGGACGTCGAAGCGGTGGTTCATCAGCATCGCGGGCAGCGGCGAGAGGTCGTCGACCAACCTGGCCAGCGGCGGCGCCGCGGCGGTGGCGACACCGTCGGAGCCGCGCGGGTAGTGCCGGGTGAGGGCGAACAGGTAGGCGCGTTCGTCCGGGTTCAACCGCAGCGCCCTGGCCAGCGCCTCCACCACCGACGCCGAGGGCCGCAGCCCGCGCGCCTGCTCCAGCCGCACCACGTAGTCGATGCTGATCCCCGCCAGCTCGGCGACCTCCTCGCGGCGCAATCCCGGAGTCCGGCGGGACCGCCGCTTCGGCAGGCCGAAGTCGTCCGGGTCCAGGCGTTCGCGCCGGGTCCGCAGGAACGCGGCCAATTCCTGCGTCGGATCCACCGTGCTGGGCGTCATGACACCTCCAACAGCCGGGGTAGGACCGGTGTTCCCAGGAAGTGCCTTCCCTTACCCCCCTCCCCGCGTCGGCGGAGGCTCGTCGGAGCACGACGAACACGGGAGAACACGATGGGAACTCAGCAGGACGCGATGCCGCTCACCCTGGACACCTACCGGCCGCTGGGCCGCTCCGGGCTGCGGGTCTCGCCGCTGGCGCTGGGCGCGGCGACCTTCGGCACCGAGTGGGGATGGGGCGCCGGGCGGGACGAATCCCGCGCGCTGTTCGACACCTACGTGGAGCGCGGCGGCAACTTCATCGACACCGCCAACACCTACACCGACGGCAGCTCCGAACGGCTCCTCGGCGAATTCACCCGCCACGACCGCGAACGCCTGGTGCTGGCGACGAAGTACACGACGCTGCGCAGGCCCGGCGACCCGAACTCGCGCGGCGCGCACCGCAAGAGCCTGGTCGGCTCCGTCGAATCGAGCCTGCGGCAGCTCGGCACCGACCACCTCGACCTGCTGTACCTGCACGTCTGGGACTTCACGACGCCCGTCGAGGAGATCCTGCGCGGGCTCGACGACCTGGTGCGCAGCGGCAAGGTGCTGTACGTGGGGATCTCCAACGCCCCCGCCTGGCAGGTGTCGCGGATGCAGGCCATCGCCGACCTGCGCGGCTGGTCACCGCTGATCGCGCTGGAGATCGAGTACAACCTCGTCGAGCGCGGCGGGGAACGCGACCTGATCCCGATGGCCCGCGAGATGGGGCTCGGCGTGGTGCCGTACTCGCCGCTGGCCGGCGGCGTCCTCACCGGCAAGTACACCCGCGCGGACCTCACCGGCGGCGGGAGCGCGAACGACGGCAGCAACCGGAAGGAGTTCAACCACGCCCTCGGCACCGTCACCGAACGCAACCTCGCCATCGCCGAGACCGTGCGGGACGTCGCCACCGAGATCGGGCACAGCCCCGCCCAGGTCGCGCTGGCCTGGACGCTGCGGAACCCGGCCGTCACCTCGCCGATCATCGGTGCCCGCACGACCGCGCAGCTGGTGGACAACCTCGGCGCCCTCGACGTCGAGCTCACCGAAACCCAGCTGTCCCGCCTCAACGCGGCGAGCGCGATCGAACTCGGCCTGCCGCACGACATGCTCGCCGGCGACCACATCCGCCAGGCCACCGCGGGAGACCTGAAGCTCGCACCACGCTGACGAGCGCAGCGGCACGCGTTACGGGACGAGCCCCGGCGGATTCCTCCGCCAGGGCTCGTCCTCGCGACTCACGCGTCGAAGCGGCCGTGCCTGATCGCGCCCACGAACGCCGACCACTGCGCGCTGGTCGCCGTGAAGTGACCCGCGCCCCGATCCTTGGTATCCCGGACCGCAGCACCACCGGTCACCCGGCCGACTTCGACGCAGCTGTCGGTCTGGCTGCTCCGGCTCGACTTCCGCCAGCCGCTGGGAATCTCCTGCCGCACCGTCATACCGTCGCCTCCGCCTCCTCGATGATGCCGACGATGAACTTGGTCGACTCTGCCGGACTCAACGCCACTTCGTCCATCCTGCCAAGTGCTTCTTCGTAGGCGGAGACTTCGGCGGTCTCATGCAGGAACAACCCTGAGATCCGATTTTCCAGGTGCACCACGGGATCTCGGCCGTCACCGAACGAGGCGATCGAGAAGAGCCCTTCCATCCCTGGATGCCAATCAGCGCGAAGCGGCACCACTTGGAGCTCGACGTTGTCCCACTGCCCGAACTGCACCAACTGCTCCAGTTGGTAGGACATCGCTGCAGGGCCACCGATGATCGTGCGCAGCGCGGCTTCTCCCACGTACGCCCGGAACTGTGCGGGATTCCTCCCCGCGATGACATCGCGTCGCCCCACCCGCACTGCTACTCGGGTATCGATCTCGTCGGTCGGGACCCCGGCGAGGTTCATGATCGAACGCGCGTATTCAGCCGTTTGCAGAAGTCCCGGAATCAACAGCGGTGACACCGTGGTGATCCTCGCCGCCTCGCGCTCGATCTCCAGCAGGGTCGCGACCTGCCGCTGCTGATCCGGCATGCCGACCGAGAGCCAGTGGGATCCGTCCGGGTCCTGTGCGAGCTCAACGAGTTCTTCGCGGAGGTCGGCGCCGGCGCCGACCCGCGCCAGGTACGCGGCGACGTCGTGCGGTCGCGGCGTGCGCGCCCCGGTCTCCCATCTCGACACCGACGCGTGCGATGTGCCGAGTTCGACGGCCAGCCGCCGCAGCGTGAACCCGGCGGCTTTCCTTACCTTGCGCAGTTCGGCGCCGATCGCGCGCGCCTTCGGAGTGGTACCAGCCATGTACCAAATCATAAGCACTCCGAACTGCACTTATATGTCCCCCGATCAGGGAATTGCGCGATCTTTCCGGCAGCTGAGATCTTGTTCAGGACCGAGTGAACCATTTGGTACCACCTTGGTGGATCTCATCTTCCCGTCGGCGCGGATCTCCCTCGCGCAGCCGACCAGTCGTAGGAGGTACGGCGCATGGACGTCTGCTACGAGCGCTCCGCCCACTGCCTTCGGCATCGCCGGAAAGCGTTGCCACAGCGGAGAACTCCGGCGTTCTGACCCGACTGCGCATTTCTCGTTCCACCCTCCGACCGGTGACGGCTGGATAGCGGTCCCGGTCGCCCGCCGTGCCGATGCTCCGGTGGGTGATCGCCCGTCGGCCGCCGGTGCCCCCGAACTCGGGTGGCCGACGGGGTTCCACTGATCCACCGGTTCCCGGCGGGATGCCCACCGACGTCCCGCCGGGCGGACCGGCACCTGACGACGCCCCTCGACCGGTGCCGGTTCCGGGCCGGGCCGCGTCATCCCCGAGCGCGGCCCGGAACGTCCGGCCGCACGACTTTCCCTCCCCCGTCGTGCGGCCGGATTCCCGTTTTCCCTCGAGCTGCCCGAACTCCCTCTCCGTCCGAGCTTCCCCTCCCGTCCGAGCGGAGGCCCGGACGGCCGCTCCTCCAGGACGCCCCATGATTCCCAGGGCCTACGGGCTTCCCTGCGCCTGGCACTACGAGCCGGGTCGCGACATCACCGTGCGCTGGGGCCGCCCCGACCCGGTCTTCACGGTGCATTCCGGCGACCGGCGCGGAGACCGCGGCGACCACGCCCTCATCGACACCGTTCCCGTCGCACAGCCCTGGGTGAACGACCACGACGTCGCCCGAAAAGCCCACACCTGGGCCAAGAACAACCCCCGCCTCTGAGCCCCGCGATGCCCGAACTGCTCCCGACCGACCCGAACTCGGCGTTCCCGCCCAGCCGACGCCCCGGTCTCCTCTCCCGACCTGGATCGACCGGGTACGTCCTCCACCTGACCGGTCATCTTCAGGCCGACACCACCCCGGATCGCACCATCGCGCTCTACGAACGCGTGCTGCACGGCCTCGAAGAGCTCTGACCGAGCGGACGACGAACCGGGCAGCCGAACCGGATCCACCGCCCCGACGGCGCACGCATCCAGCTCGACGAGAACGGCGCGGGCGAATCACGCGACGACCCCGAATTGTGACGGCCGTGTTCCGCGCCGAACGTGGGTGATCGCCTCTACCGTCACCGGATGGCGATTCTGCGAATGGACCATGTCGGGGTGAACGTCGAGGATCTCGACGGTGCCGTCGCGTTCTTCACCGAGCTCGGGATGGAGGAGGCGGGCCGCACTCCCGTCGAGGGGCCGTGGGTGGACCGGGTCAACGGGATCGACGACGTCCGGGTCGACATCGTGATGATGCGGACCCCGGACGGGCACGGTCAGCTGGAGCTGACGAACTTCCGCAACCCGGCCGCGATCGGCGGGGACGCGGAGCCGCCGAACGCGCTGGGACTGCGCAGCGTCATGTTCGCGGTGGACGACGTGGACGACTCGGTGGCGCGGCTGCGCGGTCACGGCGGTGAGCTGGTCGGCGAAATCGCGCAGTACGAGGACGCCTACCGGCTCTGCTACGTCCGCGGCCCCGCGGGCGTCATCGTCGCCCTCGCCCAGCCGCTCGGCTGAGCGGGCCTGTCACCCGGATGCGCCCAGGTGAATGGCCCATCGGACCGTGCTGAGTGGGCGAATGGGCCATTCACCTGGTGCGCGGATCAGGATTCCGAATCCTCCAGCGGGTCGCGCATGGCGCGGTGCGCGTTGGCTTCGGCGGCCCGTTCGAAGTGGTCGGACGGGTCGGAGATCTTGAGGCCGCTGCCGTTGTCGGTGCCCGCGACGGGGCCGGAGCGCTGCTGGATGACGTGGGTGAGCTCGTGGGCCAGGGTGTGCTTGTCCGAGGCGCCGGAGCCGAGCACCACGTTGTTGCCGGAGGTGTAGGCCCGCGCGCCGATCTCGGTGGCCGAGCGCTGCGCGGTGGCGCCGGTGTGCAGCCGCACGTCGGAGAAGTCCGCCCCCAACCGGGTCTCCATCTCCTGCCGCACCGGCGCGTCCATCGGTTTCCCGGACGACTTCAACACGTCCTCGCCCGACCAGGCGGGCTCCGGGGCCGGCTCCGGAGCGGGTTCCGGTGGCGCCATCCGCCGCTGGACCAGCCGGGCCACGGCTGCGTTGCCGAGGGTGCGCTGGAGGTGCAGCAGTTCCTCGGCGCCGCCGGAGTGCTCGGGTGCTCGGGTCGTGCGCTCGGGTTTCGCCGCGGACTTCGCCGTCTCGTGCTGTTCGTGCTCCCGCATGGCCCCTCCTCCTGACCCGGCAACGGCACCACTCCTACCTGACCCGGCCGCGCACCGGGAATGCCCGGAAGGGCAGAGGGCGGGGCAACCACCCACGCCTGCCTGCCGAGGCAACGCCGGGTTGCCCGAGAAGGCACTCGTGCTGCCCTCGGCGCAGGTCGAGCGGACATGGCGGCGCGGCCGGGCGGTGGCGAAAGCTCTGGGTGCACGAACGCCGCAGACGAAGGAGCGAGCATGCCGTCGTACCTGTCCCCTGGCGTGTACGTGGAGGAAGTCCAGAGCGGGGCCAGGCCGATCGAAGGGGTCGGGACCGCGGTGGCCGCCTTCGTCGGTTTCGCGCCGCAGGGGCCCTTCCACCAGCCGACGCTGGTCACGAACTGGAACCAGTACGTGCAGCACTTCGGCGGCTTCGACGACGGGTACCTCGCGCACGCCGTCTACGGCTACTTCGCCAACGGCGGCGGCTCCGCCTACGTGGTGCGCATCGGCGGCCCGTCCGAGGCCGCGGCGCCCGCCACGCCCGCGCCGAAACCGGTGGAGCTGGGCGGCCTGCAGGTCTCCGCGCTGTCCGCGACCACCTCCGACGTGACCGTGGAGGTCGCCGACGCCGACGGCGAGAACCCGCCGGACGACCGGTTCAAGCTCGTGGTGCGCCAAGGCGGCAAGGTCGCCGAAACCCACGACGTCTCCACCCGCAAGAACGTCAAGAGCTACGTGGTGACCCAGGTCAAGGAGCACTCGAAGCTCATCGAGGTCACCGAGCAGTCCAGCGGCACCCTCGCCCGCCCCGACAACCAGAGCATCACCGTCCCCGGCACGCCGCCCAGCGCCACGACCCCGGCGAAGCTCGACGCGCGGGAGTACGTGGGCGATCTGGCCGCCCGCACCGGGTTCGGCGGCCTGGAGACCATCGACGAGATCACCATCGTCGCCGTCCCCGACCTGATGAGCGCCCACCAGCGCGGCCTCATCGATGCCGAAGGCGTGAAGACCGTGCAACTGGCGGCGATCTCGCACTGCGAGCAGCTCGGCGACCGCGTCGCCCTGCTCGACGCCCCGCCCGGGCTGAACGCGCAGCAGGTGCGGACCTGGCGGATGGACGAAGCCGGCTACGACTCGAACTACGCGGCGCTGTACTACCCGTGGATCAAGGTGTTCGACCCGTCCTCCGGCCGCAACAAGATGGTGCCGCCGAGCGGGCACGTCGCCGGGGTGTGGGCGCGCAACGACACCGAGCGCGGCGTGCACAAGGCACCCGCGAACGAGGTGATCCGCGGCGCCGTGGACCTGGAGACCACGCTCAGCAAGGGCGAGCAGGACCTGCTCAACCCGGTCGGCGTGAACTGCGTGCGCGCGTTCGCCGGCCGCGGCATCCGCATCTGGGGCGCCCGCACCCTGTCCTCCGACCCGGCGTGGCGCTACCTGAACGTGCGGCGGCTGTTCAACTACCTGGAGGAGTCGATCCTGATCGGCACCCAGTGGGTGGTGTTCGAGCCGAACGACGACCGGCTGTGGTCCAGCATCCGCCGCAACATCAGCGCATTCCTCACCCAGACCTGGCGCGACGGCGCCCTGTTCGGCCGCACCCCGGCCGAAGCCTTCTACGTGAAGTGCGACCGGGAGAACAACCCGCAGGAATCCATCGACCTCGGCCAGGTCGTCTGCGAAATCGGCGTGGCCCCGGTGAAACCCGCCGAGTTCGTCATCTTCCGCCTCAGCCAGTTCTCCGACAGCTCCAGCCTCCTGAGCGAGTGACCCGTCAGCCGGTTCTCGTCCGTGTCCTGTCAGCGGCGAAGCCGCTGAGCAGCGACCACCCGAGACACCGGCACCGCCGCGGGTTCTCAGCGGGTTCCTCGCGAGGACAGCTTTTTCCCTCGTGGCGGAGCCACTTGGGAAAAAGATCCCGCAGCGAGGAACCCGCTGAGGTTCCGCCACCCGACCCGCTACGCAGACCATTTCCCGAAAGGACTCATCAGTCATGGCAGAAGGCGACAGTCTTTCCGTCCACCGGTTCGGCGTGCAGCTGGGCGGGGTCACGGTCGAGTCCATCAAAGAGGTCAGCGGCCTGACCGTCGAACAGGACGTGGTCGAGACCCAGCAGGTCACCGACACCGGCAAGATGATGAACAAGAAGCAGCCCGGCGGGCACAAGGGCGGCGAGGTGACGATCACCCGCGGCATGACCGAGAGCCCCGAGTTCACCAAGTGGCTCAAGAAGACGGTGTCCGACGGCGAGGTCGAGGACGCGCGGGAGAACCTGACCATCGAGGTGATGGAACCGAACGGGACCGTCGTGCGGCGGATCCAGCTCTACGACGCGTGGGTCAGCAAGTGGGAAGGCCCCGGCCTCAACGCGGGCGAGTCCAACGCGGCGACCGAGAAGGCCACGATCACCTTCGAGCGGATCGAGGTCGAATGAGGCGGCGGGTCAACTCGCTCGACGATCTGGACCAGTTCAGAGCCCGCAAGCCCGACACCACCACGGCCACCGCCGCACGCCCCGTGCCGCAAGCACCGCACGACGAGTTCGAGTTCGAGCTGCCGCGCGGCTACCGGCACACCGACGGCACGCTGCACCGGCACGGGCGGATGCGGCTGGCGACGGCGCGCGACGAGCTGCGCCCGCAGATCGACCTGCGGGTCAAGGAGAACCCGGCCTACCTGAGCGTGGTGCTGCTGAGCCAGGTGATCACGCGGCTCGGCGACATCACCGACGTGCACTCCGGCCTGGTGGAGAACATGTACGCCACCGACATCGCGTTCCTGCAGGACTTCTACCGCCGCATCAACAGCGAGGGCCACACCCGCGCCGGGGTGACCTGCCCGTCCTGCGGGACGGGGTTCGAGATCGACCTGGCCGGTGACGGCCTGGGGGAATCGTGACGTACGCGGCCGACCGGCTGCACGAGGAGGTCGCGTACATCGCCTACCACTTCCACTGGACCCGCGAGGAGATCTTGGACCTGGACCACCTGGAACGCGGGCGTTGGGTGCGGGAGATCGCCCGCATCAACACGCGGGTGAACGAGAGCAGGTGAGCCGGATGAGCCGCTGGACCGCACTGCGCCGCCTCTTCGGCCGGGCCGACGCCCCGGCGCCGGATCCCGCCGCGCCGGCCGCCCCCGCCGCGGAGCCGGGTGGTGGCTGGCGGAGCGCGGCGCCGATGCGCGGGGTGCTGCAGCGCGACTCGGGCGAGGTGATCCGGCCCGAGCGCTTCCGCGCGTCCGTCGCCTCGTTCCGGGACCACGGGGTGTTGGGCGGCGGGCTGGGACACCGGCTCTCCGGCGATGCGCCGAGCGGCGTGATGCGCGGGCTGGCGCGCGCGGACGGACGGCCGGTGCAGCGGTCGGACGACGCGGAGTTCACCTGGGTGCAACCGGAATCGGAGTCCACTTCGGACTCGGAAGCCGCCGTCCCGCGTTCGCGCCGGGCGGTGCAGTGGCGGTCGTCGGGCCGGGGCTCCGGTCGTGGCCGGGACGCCGCGCGCGGGGCGATGTCCGGGCGCGGTGCGGGGCGCGGCTCCGGTTCGGCGGGTTCGCCGACTGCGTCCGGTGGTGCGGCGAGTCCTCCGGCCGGTGGCGGGTCGGGCTCGACCGGTTCGTCCGGGAGCGGATCGTCGGGGAACACCGGTTCACCCGGCACGGCGGCCACCTCCGGCGCGCCGAGCTCGTCCAGCGCGACCTCGTCCAGCCCTCCGCCGTCGGGAACGGGCTCGACCGGCACGGCGCCCGCCGGCACCGCTGCTGCCGGCGCCACGTCCGCCGGGGCAGGGCCCTCCGCCGCCTCGGTATCCGCCACCCCGGCCGGAGGCGGCTCCCCCGGCTCGGGCGCGGTGCAACGGGTCGCCCTGCGCAGGCTCGCGCCGCCGCTGACCAGGGCGCGGCCGATCACCCGCTTCACCCCGCGCCGGCTGCCCGCGACCACCGCGCACGCCGCGGATGCGGTGCAGCCCGCGACGTCGACGGGTGCCGAGCCGCCGGGCTCGGACGTGGATCTCGTGGTGCAGCGCCACGCCGACTCCGGTGCGCCACCGGCACGATCCGACGTGTCTCGACCGACCGCCACAAGCACCCCCGGCACACCGGCGGACTCCGGCACCGCGCCCGGCACGGCCGCGACCGGTGGCTCCACCACCGGAGCCGGATCGACCGCTCCGGGGTCCACCCGCCCCACCTTGGGCCCGGACCGCGCTTCCGGGCAGTCGGGTCTGGGCGGGCCAGTGCAGCGGATGCCGTCCGGGGCGGTGCCGCTGCACCACGATGCGACGGGCTCCCCCGCACCGCCACCGGTGCAGCGCGCCGCGGAACCGGCCCCGGAGCAGCGGCCCGAGCGTCCTTCCCCGGCCACGCGCGGCCGGAAGCGCCCGAACACCACGCACACCGAGGTGCAGCGCAGCACGCCGAGCTCCCGCGGTGGCCTCGGCGAACCGCTGGGGCGGCTGCCGGAGACCGCGACCCCGCTGCGCCCCGGCGGCACCCTGCCCGCACCCGGCCAGGGCGAGCCCGGCGGCGCGGTAGGTCCCGGCAGCGCGGTCGGCCCAGGCGACGCGGTAGACCCCGGCGGTGCGGAGACGGCGCCGCTGCTCGGCGACGCCCCGCAGGTCCAGCGCACCACGAGCTCGCAGCGCGAACCGCAGGCGACGACGCCGGACGACCCCGCACCGGCGGATCCGGTCGCCACTCCGCTCGCCGGTGCGAGCGCCGACCCCGCGGGCTCCCAGCAGGAGAGCTCCCCGCCCGCGATCTCCCGGTCGGCGAGCTCCCGGCAGGAGAACACCCAGCCCGCGAGCACCGGCCCGGCGACTCCGGTTCAGCGCAGCCGGACCCCGGACGCTGCCGGAGACGCGCCGCACGGCAGCACGGGCAGCAGCACCGCGGAGGGCACCGCACCGCTGCTCGGCGACACCACGATCCAGCGCTCGCGCCCGGCCGGCGGCACCGCGGAGTCGACGCCGGAGCACTCGGCCAGCGCCGATCTGCCGACCGCACAACGGAATCCGGCCGTCCCGAGCGCCACCGGAGCGCAGGAACCCTCCGGCACCACCGCGCAGCGGTCGCCCGGTCCTGCCGCGCAGCAGCCGTCCGGCGCCGCCCGGGGACCATCGACCACACCGCACCACGCGGTCACTCCAGCGCACCCGAGCACCACCGCCCGGCACGGCACAACCCCGGTGCAGCGGCGCACCGCACCGAGCAGCGCGGCCGCGCCGGAGACACCGCCCACCGCGAACACCCCCGCCGACCAGCACGAGGTCCCCACCGGCTCGCACCCCGTCCAGCGCGCACGACCGGACTCCTCGACCGCGCCGGACGAACCCGACCTGGTCCCCCGGCTGCACCACGGCCCGGCGCACCCCGCCGCACCGGTGCAGCGGGCCCGCTCGCTGCTCACGGCCCGGCCGCTGACCACCAGGACCCGCCTGGACCAGCCGCGGCCGAACGCGACGGCGTCGCAGGCCGAGCACCGGGCCGTGGCGCCGCTGCGCTGGACCCGCCGCGAGCCCGGCGACCGACCGGCCGAACCGGCACCGGTGCAACGCTCGGACACCTCGGCGACCGTCCCCGCGGCGGCGGCCGCACCACCACCGATCCCGATGGAATCCACAGTGGACGAAACGGGGACGCCGCCGCCGGTGCGCACGGCCCGGCCGGTGCAGCGCAACACCGCCCCGGAAACCCCGCCTCCCGCACGGGAAGCACCGAAGCAGGACCAGCCCGCCCCGCAGGTTCCCGGCGTCCCACCGGGAGTCCCGGTCACCGTCGTCCCCGAGCAGCACGAGGAGAGCACCGACTCCGACTCCGATGAGAGCACCGGTACCGGCGGCGGGCAGGACGTCGACGAACTCGCCCGCCGCCTCGTCGAACCGGTCGGCAGGCTGCTGCGCACCGAGCTGCGCCACGGCCGCGAACGGTTCGGCCGCACCTACGACCGCAGGCGTTGAGAAGGAGCAAACCGATGTCGTCCAAGGACATCTTCGCCAGCAGCGTGTTCTTCCGGCTGGCCATCGCGGGCAACGACCTCGGCCGGTTCCACACCTGTTCCGGGCTCGGCGCGCAGGTCGAGGTGGAGCAGTTCGCCGAAGGCGGCAACAACTCGTTCTCCTGGCAGCTGCCCACCCGCATCACCTGGACCAACATCACGTTCACCCGACCCGTCACCAAGGACACCACCAAGATCGCGAAGTGGCTGTCGGACACGATGCGCAAGGCCGAGCGCAAGAACGGCGAGATCGTCGCGTTGCAGCCGAACTTGACACCCATCGCCCGCTGGCAGGTCATCGGCATCGTGCCCGTCAGCTGGCAGGGACCGTCCTTCGACCCGTCGAACTCCCAGGCGGCGATCGAAACCCTGGAGATCGCCCACGAAGGCCTGCAACCGTCCTGAGAGGAGGAGCCGGATGGCCGCCACCAGCGCCAAGAACCTCGCCCGCGCCGAGATCCTCATCATGGAGCCGCCCGCCAAGGTCGGCGCGAAACCTGGAAAGGAGCTCAAGCGAGTCAAACTCCAGTTCAACCCGAACAAGCTCGCGCTGACCAAGAGCACCGAGTGGCGGCGCAAACCGGCCCGGATGGCCGCCGAATCGGCGCTGCCCGAGTTCGTCGGCAGCGGCCCCCGGTCGCTGCAGCTGGAGGTGTTCCTCGACGCCACCCAGAAGCACGACGACTCGGTGGAGCAGAAGGTCGAAGACCTCATGGTGGCCTGCGTGCCCACCGCGAAGAGCATCGACGCCAAGACCCCGGCCAGCCCGTGGATCCGGTTCGAGTGGGGCACCGCTCGCACCACCTCGTTCGACGGGGTGCTCAACAGCTTCTCGGTGAACTACTCGCTGTTCGACGTCGACGGCAAACCGCTGCGCGCGACCTGCTCGCTGGGCATCGAGGAAGCCAGCATCGACACCCCCGGCCAGAACCCCACCTCCGGCTCGGACACGGCGCGCCGCACCCACCGGGTCATCGCCGGGGACAGCCTCCCGCAGATCGCGTGGACCGAGTACGGCGACGCGACGGCGTGGCGGTACGTGGCCGAAGCCAACGGGATCGACGACCCGATGGTCCTGGTGCCGGGCAGCGAACTGCTCGTCCCGGCCCTCGACGAGTCCGGACAGGACGGTGCGTGATGGGCAAGTCCACCGACCAGGACGGCAGGTCGTTCGCCGCCGATCCGATCATCAAGTGCCCCGCCGAGCTGCCCAAGGAGTGGCAGGCGCAGCTGGTGTCCTGCGTCGTCGACGAGAACGTGGGACTGCCCGACGCGGCGACCCTCACCTTCCGGGACCCGAACCACGAACTGCTCACCGCCACCCCCATCACCATCGGCACCGAGCTGACCGTGTCCATGTCCACCGCGGGCGACAAGAAGCCGGAGAAGCTGTTCGCCGGCGAGGTCACCGCGCTGGAACTGGACTCCGACGGCACCGGCTCGTTCACCGTGGTGCGGGCCATGAACAAGGCGCACCGGTTGCTGCGCGGCCGGAAAGTGGTGGCGTTCAAGAACATGAAGGCCGACGCCATCGTGGAGAAGGTCGCCGTCGGTGCCGGGTTGACGGTCGGGAAGGTGCAGGCCAAGCCGATCACCTACACCCAGCTGGCCCAGCCCAACATCTCCGACTGGGACTTCCTGCAGAACCTCGCCCAGGAGCACGGCGCCACGGTCCGCGTCGACGAGACCGGCAAGCTCGACTTCGCCCCGCTCACCCCGGCCGCCTCGGCGCCCCCACCCACCACCTCCGCGGCGAAGAGCCCGTTCGTGCTGGAGTACGGGCGGAACCTGATGGCGCTGCGCGCGGTGCTCACCTCCACCGACCAGGTCGGCAGCGTGGAGGTCCGCGGCTGGGACGTGAAGACGAAGAAACCCGTCGTCGCCAAGAAGCCCGTCACCCCGAGCAAGACCACCGTTCCCGGCATGACCCCGGCCGAGGCGATCAAGCAGTTCGGGAAGAAGAACGACACCGTCGTCACCGACACGGCCTACGGCACCCGAGCCGAAGCCGATGCGCTGGCGGACTCGCTGTCGGCCGCCACCAGCGCCGGGCTCGGCGAGATCGAAGCGGTCGTCGAAGGAGATCCGAAGCTCCGCGCGGGCGTGCCGATCGCGCTCGGCAACGCGGGCGACAAGTTCTCCGGCAAGTACACCGCCACCGCAGTGCAGCACGTCATCGAACCGAGCCTCGGCTACCGCACCACCGTGCAGGTCAGCACCAGCCCGGACCGGTCGCTGGCCGGGCTCGCCACCGGGGCCAACGCGCCCGACCGGGGACCGCGCATCCCGGGGGTGGTCAACGCGATCGTCACCGACGTCCAGGAACCCGCCGGGGGCGGCCGCGGCTGGGTGAAGCTCACCTTCCCGTGGCTCGACGCCAAGTACACCTCCGACTGGGCGCGCACCGTGCAGCTCGGCGGGCAGGGCGGTGGCGTGATCACCCCGAGCGTCAAGGACGAAGTGCTCGTCGCCTTCGAACAGGGCTGCCTGGACAAGCCCTACGTGCTCGGCGGGCTCTACAACGGCAAGGACAAGCCGTCCGAGCACAAGCTCCCGCTGATCGAACGCGGGAAGGTCGCGTGGCGCTCGCTGGTCTCCCGGGACGGGCACCGGCTCGAACTGATCGACAGCAAGAAGGGACCGCCGGGCGTGCGGATCGCCAGCGGGGACGACCGGTTGGAGATCCGCATGGACGACAAGGCGAAGAGCATCGCGATCTCGCTGAAGAAGGCGGGCGGCCGGGTCGTGGACCGCGCCATCACCTTGGACGACAAGGGGATCACGCTCGACGCGGGCACCGGCGACATCACCATCAAGGGCAAGAACATCAACGTGGACGCGATTTCCAACGCCACGGTCAGCGCGATGCAGAGCACCACGGTGCGGGGCGCGATGACCGACGTCAGCGGAACCGCCTCCGCCGCCCTGCACGCACCGATGGTGCGGATCAACTGACCGCCGCGCACCACGCCCGCGGCACCACCGGAACTCGCCCCGGCACTACCGGCACCCGCCCAGCACGAGGAGCACCGCAATGGCCCCAGCAGCCCGCATCGGCGACCCGACCAGCCACGGCGGCACCGTCGGCCCCCCGGTGGGCCCCGCGGCCGCCAAGGTCATGACCGTCCTCATCGGCGGCAAACCGGCCGCCGTCACCACGTGCACGGTCGGCTGCCCGATCCCCCCGCACGCGTTGCTGGGCCCCGCGAACGTGCTGCTGCCCAGCCCGCCCCGCGGCGGCGTCGTGCTGATCGGCGGCATGCCCGCCGCGAAGATGCTCGACAAGTCCTCCTGCGGCGCGCAAGTCCTGATCGGCGCCCCCAACGTCCTGATCGGGGGCCCGATGTGAGCGAGCGGTTCATCGGCCGCGGCTGGGGATTCCCGCTGCGCGTCACCCCCACCGGCGGCATCGGCCTCGTCGGGCGGGAGCAGGAGATCGAGGAGGCCATCCGCCTCGTCCTCGGCACCGCACCCGGCGAACGCCCCATGCGGCCCGAGTTCGGCTGCGGCGTGCACGACTACGTCTTCTCCCCCACCGACGGCGCGACCGCCGGGCGCATCGCCTTCGAGGTGCGGTCCGCGCTGCAGCGCTGGGAACCGCGCATCGAGGTCGAGGACGTCGTCATCGCCCTGGACCCCGACGAGGAAGGCGTGCTCTACATCGACGTGCACTACGTGCTGCGGTCCACCAACGACCGCCGCAACCTCGTGTTCCCCTTCTACACCATCCCAGACGGCGGCGAACCCGGAGCGGGAGGCGCGGCCTGATGGCGATCCCCACGCCCAACCTCGACGACCGGCGCTTCCAGCAGCTCGTCGACGAAGCGAAGCGCTACGTGCAGCAGCGCGCCCCCGAATGGACCGACCACAACGTCTCCGACCCGGGCGTCACGCTCATCGAGACCTTCGCGCACATGGTCGACCAGCTCGTCTACCGGCTCAACCGGGTGCCGGAGAAGAACTACCTCGCGTTCCTCGACCTGATGGGCGTGCGGCTGTTCCCGCCCACCGCCGCGCGCGGAGACGTCACCTTCTGGCTGTCCGCCGCGCAGAACGAGACCGTGCTGCTGCCCCGCGGCACCGAGGTCGCCACCGCGCACACCGAAGCCGACCGGGAAGTCGTGTTCGCCACCGAGCAGGACCTGCCCATCGTGCCGTGCGAGCTGCGCACCCTCGTCACGATCTCCGCCACCGGCACCATCGAGGACCGCACCGCCGATCTGGAAGCCGCCAAGGACGTTCCGTGCTTCCAAGCCCAACCCGCCGTCGGCGACGCCATGCTGTTCGGGCTCAGCGGTGCCGTGCCGCGTTGCGTCATCGCCGTCGAACTCGACAGCCAGGTCGAAGGCATCGGCGTCGACCCTCGTCAGCCGCCGCTGGTGTGGGAGGCGTGGGACGGCACCCGCTGGGCCGAGTGCGAGGCGTTCGAGGACACCACCGGCGGGCTCAACAAGCCCGGTGAGGTGCTGCTGCAGATCGGTCCCGGGCACACGCCCTCCACCGTCGCCGGGGTGCGCGCCGGGTGGTTGCGCTGCCGCGTCACCGCGCCCGTGCCGGACCAGCCGTTCTACTCCGAATCCCCCACCGTCCGCATCGCCGAGGTCTCCACCGTCGGCGGCACCACCGGCGTCGAGCACGCCGAGACGCACGCCGACGTGCCGCTCGGTGAATCCGAGGGCGTCCCCGGGCAGCGGTTCACCGCGGACATCGCACCGGTGCTCACCGATGGCGACCCCGTCGTCGTCCAGGTCTCCACCGAGGACGGCTGGGAGGACTGGACCGTCGTCGACCACTTCGGCCGCTCCGGTCCCGCCGACCGGCACGTCACCCTCGACCCCACCACCGGCGAGTTCGGATTCCCGCCGGCCGTGCGGCTCGCCGACGGGTCGCTGCGGTACTACGGCGCCGTCCCGCCGAAGGGCGCCCAGGTGCGCGTTCCCCGCTACCGCACCGGAGGCGGCCGCGCCGGCAACGTCGCGCGCGGCGCCATCTCCGTGCTGCGCAGCTCCGAGCCCTACATCTCCGAGGTGGAGAACCGGGAAGCCGCCATCGGCGGCGTCGACGGCGAGACCATCCCCGAGGCGAAGATCCGCGCCCCGCACCAGCTGCAGCTGCAGGAGCGCGCCGTCACCGCCTCCGACCACGAGCAGATCGCCCGCCAAGCCGCACCCGCCGCCGCCCGCATCCGCTGCCTGCCCGCCGCGGCCGAGCAGGACCCCGGCGCCGCCCGGCTGCTCGTCGTGCCCGGCGCCGTCGCCGACACCGGTGATCGCATCCGCTTCGAGCAGCTCATCCCCAGCGAGCAGCTGCTGGCGACCATCGCCTCGCGACTCGACGAACGCAGGCTGCTGGGGGCGCGGATCGTCGTGGAACCGCCGTTCTACCAGGGCATCACCGTCGTGGCCCGGCTCCGCTCCACCGGCGCCGACACCGGGCGGATCGACCGCGACGCCCTCGATGCGCTGTACACGTACCTGAACCCGCTGCGCGGCGGCGTCGACGGCGGCGGCTGGCCGTTCGGCCGACCCGTGCAGGTCGGGGAGATCTTCGCCGTCCTCCAGCGCGTCGAGGGCGTCGGGCTCGTCGAAGAGGTTCGGCTGTTCCCCGCCGATCCGATCACCGGCAGGCGCGGCACCCCCGCCGACCGCATCGACCTGCCCGCGCACGCCCTCGTGTTCTCCCACCAGCACCAGGTCGTGGTCGCCCCGCACGACGGCGCGGAGCCCCGATGACGGGGCGGGCGGCGGTACCCGGACTGCGCAGCCGCTACCCGATGGGGGAACAGCTGCCCGGGATGTACGCGGGCGACCAGCTGGCGCAGCAGTTCACCGCGGGTCTCGACGACGTGCTCGCCCCCATCTTGTCCACATTGGACAACCTGGCGCACTACTTCGACCCGGCGCTGGCACCGGAGGACTTCGTGGCCTGGCTCGGCACCTGGGTCGCCACCGAACTCGAACCGGACTGGCCGCTGGAACTGCGCCGCGCCGTCGTCGCCCGCGCCGTCGAACTGCACCGCTGGAAGGGCACCGCCCGCGGGCTCGCGCACCGGCTGTGGCTGTGCCTCGGCGTGCACTGCCGGATCCTCGACGGACCCGGCGCCACCTGGTCCACCCGGCCCGGCAACGTCCTCGGCGGCGAACCGAACACCACCGTGCGCGTGCAGGTGTGGCCCGGCCGCGCCGCCGTGGACCACGCCCAGGTCACCGCGCTCGTCGACTCCGTCAGCCCGATCCACCTCACCTGCACCGTCGAAGTCCTGCCCGGGCCACCCTCGCCAGAACAGGGGCAACGCTGATGCGACCGTGTCCGAACTGCGGTGCCCGCACCGCCGAGACCGACGACTTCTGCGGCAACTGCGGCAGCTACCTCGGCTGGGAACGGTCGACCCCGCCTGCGGGGGACGGTGCCGGGGGGCCCGGCGGATCCGGCCCGGCGGCACCGCCCCGGACCGGCGGGCAGGCGCCACCGCCCGCCGCACCTCCGCAGACCGGCGGGCAGGCACCACCGCCCGCCGCGCCTCCGCAGCCCGGACGAGGCGTACCACCCCCGGGGCCACCCGGGCCGGACCGCTCCGGACGAGCCGCACCACCCGGCCCGTTCCCCGGGCAGGCACCGCCGCGCAGCGGGCCGGTCCACGGTCAAGCACCACCCGGACCGGGACGGCCCGGCGGCCCGAGTTCCACGCCCCCGCCAGGACCCGGCCCCAGGCCCGGGCCCGGTTCGGGCCCCGGACCCGCCGGGGCACCACCGCCCGGCCCGCCGGGAGCTCCGCTCCCACCGGCCGCGATGCCACCGCGACCACCCGCCCCCACTTCCAGCCCCGCTCCCGCGCAGGCCGCGGCGAGCGACGAGGAAGCGGACGACGAGCAGCCCGCCGCAGTGCAACCGGCGAAACCCGTCGCGCCCCGCCCCGAACAGCAGGTCGTGCAACCCACGCCCGTCACCGAGGACGGGCCGCCCTGCCCGTCCTGCAAGACGCCCAACCCGCCGACCCGGCGGTTCTGCGTCCGCTGCGCCACCCCGCTCAACCCCGCCCCCGACGAGGAACCGACCCGGCTCCGCTGGCGGCAGCGCCCGGACCGCAGCCGACTGCGCTGGCTCTGGCGCCGGATCGCGATCCTCGGCACCGTCCTCGCGATCGTCCTGGCCGGCTACTTGCTCTGGCCGTTCGGCGTGTGGCTCGTGCAGGACGTGCTGGACAAGACGCTCGCCCCCGTGCCGGCCACCATCTCGAAGACCACCGCCAGCAGCGAGCTCCCCGGCCACCCCGCGCTGAACGCCTCCACCATCGTCGTGAACGAGTACTGGGGAACGTCGGCCCCCGGCGAGTGGATCGAGTTCGAGCTCGAGAAGCCGACCCGGTTGGTCGGAATGATCATCACCGTCGGGCAGTCCCGGGACGTCGAGAAGTTCTACGCCGAAGCACACCCCTCCGAAGTGGAGATCACCACCACCGACAAGCGGGGGCGGGTCGAATCCACCCGGGAGCAGATCCCCGACCAGCCGGAGGGGTTCGACCTCGACATCGGGCGCAGCGACATCACGCAGGTGCGGGTGACCATCCTCGATGCCCGCGGCCTCACCCCGCAGAAGCACATCGCGCTCGCCGCCGTCGAGTTCTTCACCCGGTGACCGGGCCCGCGCACGAAGTCGGCGCGCCTCC